>CAYOVC010000134.1:0-7297 GCA_964407305.1 uncultured Bacteroidaceae bacterium
ATCCCGGCGTGTATTGGTTGTTGCGGTAGACGATCCTTCCGCTGAGGTCGTGGATTGTCAGATCGGTTGCATTTTCCCCATCTGAGGCAATGGTGAAGACTCCTTTAGACGGATTGGGATAGAGAATGAGGCTGCCGGTCTGTCGATCCGTGAACGGGTTCGTGATATCGGTTGTAATATCAGGAACGGTATAGAGGTTGTCCATACAAAAGTAGGCGGGGGTGTTCATCCCATAATCGCCGTTGTCGGTCGAGCTGAGCGAGAAGTTGAGTTCGCTGACCTTTCCAAGGGGGGTGAGGTCGACCCATTGCCAGGTTTCTACGATGTAATCGTCTGCCGGGTTTTCAAACCGGTAATCTGCCAGGTAAAATTCGATGGACTCCTGGTAGCTACCATCCCCGTATCCTGTGACGGTCAGTTTCAGCCAATCGGGATCGGTGCCGTCTTTACCGCCGAATTTTTTGGCGAAGTCGTCGCCCTCCTTCATGGAGAGCGCGGCGTAGGTGCTGTTGGTGACGAAGAAGCCCGGGAATGCCTGGTCGGCATCCTCGCTGGTATTTACCTGGGAGAGGGGGCTTGTATAAGCTGCACCGTAGTTTTTCCCATTGGCGGAGTCGAGCCGCACAGGGGAGAAAGCGCTGTATTGGTTGGTCCAGCCCGGTGTGGTGTTGTCGGTGGTATTGGAAATTGCCCAGCCGCTCCATGATTGGTATTCAGGGTTGAAATTGTTATAAAAGATGAGTGTGCCACTGGTAAAACTCCCGCTCTCGTCGGAGCCGTTCCAGAAGCTTTCCGATTCGAGCGGAATCTCTTCAAATGTTGCTACATCGTGGTCTCCTTCGATAATGGGGCGAACGCCGATGACGAAGGTGTCGGCGGTTGCCAGATCGTCATATTCTGCTGTAATAATGACGTTGGTTTGTCCGGCAGCAAGGTAGTCGATGGTCAGGGCCTGGTTATCGACTGTTGTGCTTGCTACGGCAGGTTTGGAGTTGTGTGCAATGGTGAAGGTAAGCGCTGCTTCGGGGTTGTCGGGATCGGTAAAATGCTGAGCGAGGTCGATGACTGTGTCGGACGCGGTTTCGATCGCCTCGAAGTTGGGCAGCGGTGAAGTTACTTCAGGTGGTTGATCGACCATGGGGGTTTGTGTGCTTTTGGTTTCCTGTGCAGTTAACCCGCTTGCCAGGAGTGATGCGAGCATCACGGTGGTGTACATTTTTTTCATTGGTTATTTTTTTATTGCACGGAACATAATCAGAACTGCAGGTACCGTGCAATCGCCCTCAGCTCTGTGGTGTCCGCTACTGCGTTGCGACCGGGCGATCAGCCGGTAATGCCCTTATTTGGGCCGGTGATCCATTTTCACAATGCGATGGCGGACAAAACTGATTTTGCGGATTGCGGGGAAGATGTGTGTCAGAAGTTGCAATAACGATCGACATCCTGTTCTCCGCAGGCTACAAAATCGTTCACTGGCAGGTCTTCTGACTTATTCCTGTTTTCTGAGCCCTTCCCGTCGTTGCCCTCCGACGCTTAAGCGAAGGGGGGTCTGTTTTTCACCGCAGCTAAGCTATGGCGAAATGTCCACCTTCGCAAAAGCTATGGCGGACAGTGACAGTGGGATCATCTCAGAACCCAATTGGAAATCACAGCAGCGGGAACTGTTGCCGAATTTTCGCGGACCGGTGAACGTTGCTTTCAACGCAGGGGCGGTTCACGAAGCACGGCATTCCCTCTTAGTCCTTTTTTCCTTGGCAGGTTTTTACGCTGAAAAGAAGTCGGGAAACCAATGATGCACCAAAGGTATGGATTTCTCAGATACAGTGTCAAAAAAAGTATAAACAGGATTGGTTGAAAAGTTTTATCCACAATTCTTCAATCCTGATCATTGCAGCATCGTAGTCTTCTTCTGTTTTAATTGGTCGAATATTCATATCAAATTGTTTTAACAGCAATTTGTATGTAATGGAATGCAGGGAATTCGGCTGCTATTCCTCGCTGAACTCGATGTAGTTGAACTTGAGTTTGAGGCGACCCTCCATGATCTCGCCCACTTCGAGGAGTTCCGGGTCGTCGAACTCGAAGTGCCAGTTCACGAGGACATTCTCCTCGAAATCGGGGATCTGCCGGAATTTTTTCATTACATTGAAGATCGCCTGCACGGAGGCGGTGTCGACATAGTTGAATTTAAGGTTGATCGTGGTTTTGGGGGCGGGATCCTTTACATAGGCCTCGACCCACTCCTCCACGGGCTGAAAGAATTTTTGTGCGTTGGGCAGCAGGGAGTTGCCGGTCATGGAAATCTTCCCTTTTGAACATTTGATACCAAGGTTGTCTTTCTTTTCTTCAATGATCAGGTCGTTCATCTATTCTTCGTTTAGGTTACCAAACAACTAAAAGCCGGAATGGTTTACTGCTTTGGGTTATTTTCCTGTGAAGTTTGCTCCACAAAGTTGAAATTGAGTCCGAGCCTCGTCTGCATGATCTCTCCCACCTCAAGGAGCTCCGGATCGTCGAACTCGTAGTGCCAGTTGACCACCACCCGCTTTTCGTGGCGGGGTACCTTCTTTAAAAGTTTGAGCAGGCTGAAGACAGATTGCACCGAGGCGGTATCCACGTAATCGAATTCCAGGTCAACACTCGTGGTTTCGGCCGGATCTTTTATATACGCTTCGATCCAATCGTTTACAGGCTGAAAGAAGGCCTTCGGATCGGCAAGGATCGAGTTTCCTTTCATGCTTACAAATCCTTCCCGGCAGATAATCTCGGGTGCATCTCTCTTTTTTTTGATAATTAGTTCCTCCATGGGCTCTGTTTTACCCTGCAGCAATTGTTGATAATCTCAGGGGTGTTGGTTTCGCAGAATGAAATTACAAAAAAATATAGTTACTGCAATTAAAAAACCATTAAATTTAAAGGATATCAATATATTTTAAGACTGCGGGTTGGACAGACCCAATGGAGAGAAGCAAACAGGGGACTTTTTCGTCCGGACTACCGGAGGTCAATTTTATAGTGATACAATATCTCCCGCAATTTGTGCTGCAGCTCCTCATTCTTCAGGATACTGTCGTCCGGGTTGTGATCGATATCCCAAAGGATGTCATTGATCGATTTCCAGGCAGATGAGGATTT
The DNA here is from genome assembly GCA_964407305.1 of uncultured Bacteroidaceae bacterium. GTDB lineage: Bacteria > Bacteroidota > Bacteroidia > Bacteroidales > M55B112. The sequence goes on from CAYOVC010000134.1 coordinate 3,136, forward strand.
GCCCAGCAGGGTGGTCAGCATCTTTGATCCGCTGACATAGTAATACTCCTTCATCTTCTCCTTCATCGCTTCGAGCACCCCGAGCCGGTGCAGCACCAGCAGGGCAAAATCGGGACTATCGATCCGTACCGGGATCTGCTGGTCCTCGTCGAGCGGGATGAACAGTTCGATCTGACTCTTCAGATACTCCATCAGCTTAATGTGGTACTGGATATCCACCAGCTCCTGGAAGATCCTGAAGGAGCGAAAGAACGCTGAGGCGCCCTCTGTCTTATGAAAATAGTGGTAGATATCTTCCAGGGAGAAGTATTTTGTGAAGATGTAGTTCCAGTTCTCCGAGTTCTTGTCGGTGATCAGGTCACGCTGCGACTCGATGTAGATCGATGCCTGGGAGTAATTTGTGGCCAGGATCTCATTCTGCAGGTCAGGGTCCTTGTCATGCTTGAAAAGGTACCGCTCGATCTTGCTGATCTCATTGATCGCCTTTCCCCTGCTCGATCCTTCCACGAGGAAGTCGAACTCCCTGATCATGATCTTGATCTTCTCAAGGTTCGGCAGGTAGAAGGTGGAGTTGGTGATATGGTCCTTGCGCTCCAGAATGATCCCCTCCTTGACGCAGAGCTCCTCCAGTTCCTTTTTTGAAAGTTGTTCCTTCTTCATGGTTGCAGCATTTTTATTTCCGGACCTTATAACTTATAAAAGTACAAAATAATCGGGTCCTGACGCATGTTTGGCTTTCATAATTGTTTCATGTGTGGCCCGTCTCATAGCATCCGGCCGTTATCTGGTTCAAACTCATTAAAATCGAACTCCACCTCCAGCCGCTCCTGAAAAATCGTACCGAGCTGCAGCAATTCCAGGTCGCCATAGGCATAGTACCAGTTGACCATAAAGAGCAGCTCTCTGTTGTTCACCTCTTTGAGCAGCATCAACAGGTTGAGGATCGATTTTACCGACGGGGCATCGATATACTCCAGTTTCAGGGTCACCACGGTGATCTCCGACGGATCCTCCAGGTATTCACAGACCCAGGCATAAATCGGCTCGTAAAAATCGCGCGTGTTGTCAATGATGGACCGCCCATAGAACAGCAGCACACCATTGGAGAGGTCCACTCCCGGTGTCTTTTTTGTCGGCTCTATCATCAGGTCCCTCATTGTGCTGAATCAGGCTTTGTTTTCGCTTATCAAAAGTACACAACCTTCCAGTGAAACAGGATACATGAAATTTGTCTAAATGACAAACGGATAATAATGGTTGATCAATTGACGAATTCCTTCGATGAACCATTTTTTACGGGCTGTTTAGATTCAACTCCCTTTCTGTCTCTTGCAGGTCGGTTTAACCCTTTAATCTCCGTGTATGTGGAATTCCTGAAAAATATCCGTTGAATCCTGACTAAGCATGCCCCATCCCACAGGAAAATGATTAATTTTATCCTTCGAATTTCAAAAGTTTAACAATATTAAGCCATGTTAATTACCACTATGACAACAGAAGAGATTAAAAAGGGTGTTTTTCAATATGTGTACGACAACGCATTTTCGAGCAAGGAGAATATCACTGACGATGTGCTGATCTTTAAGAACGGGTTCCTCGATTCGATGGGACTGGTACTGCTGATCACCTACCTGGAGGATACCTTTAAGATTCAGACAACCGATGCCGATATGGTGGAGGAGAATTTTGAATCGATCAATGCGATCACCGAATTTGTAGAGAAAAAGCTGGCACAATAAGCGTATGTGTGGTATAGCCGGAGTCATCAACGGAGCCGAGCCCGCTTCCAGGCGCAAGCTGGTGGAGCGGATGCTGGACAGGATTTTTTATAGAGGTCCGGATGAAAGCGGTATCTACCACTCCCGCCGTGCCACCATCGGCAATGTGCGGCTCAGTATTCTTGACCTTGCCGGCGGACAGCAACCCATCTCTGATGCTTCGGGCCGCTTCTGGATCGTTTTCAACGGGGAGATCTTCAACTACGTGGAGCTGAAGGCGGATCTGGTGAAGCAGGGTTTCACATTCAGGACCACTTCCGATACCGAGGTGCTGGTGCAGCTCTACGCGGTGTATGGCAAAAAGTGCCTCTCCATGCTGAACGGTCAGTTCGCCTTCGCGATCTGGGACAACCGGGAGGAGGTGCTTTTTATGGCGCGTGACAGGGTGGGGATCAGGCCGCTGTTCTACCATTTTGCTGAAGGCGAATTCACCTTCGCCTCGGAGATCAAGAGCATTTTTGAGAACCCGGCGGTGCAGCGATCGATCTCGAAGGAGGGACTCCTCCAGATGATGACCTATTGGACAACAATAACTCCGGCTACGGTGTTCGAGGGGATCGAAGAGGTGCCGCCCGGTCACTACCTCGAACTCAGCAAGCGCGGACTCACCGTGCAGAAGTGCTGGGAGCTGTCGTTCGCCCGGCAGGAGCCCAGTCGGAACGTGCATGACTACCTCGAGGAGTTTGACGAGCTGTTTACCAACGCGATCCGCATACGACTGCGTGCCGATGTGGAGGTGGCGGCCTACCTGAGCGGCGGACTCGACTCGGCGGCAACGGTGGCCTACATCAGGCAGGTGGAGCCGAGCGTGTTGAACACCTTTTCGATTACGTTTGGTGACAAAGACTTTGATGAGAGCGGCTACCAGCAGGAGGCGGTGAAGTATTTCAACACGAACCACCGGTCGATCAACTGCACCTCGCAGGATATTGCAGAGAATTTTCACAAGGTGGTGTGGCACTCGGAGATCCCGATGATCCGGACCGCCCCGACACCGATGATGCTGCTGTCGGGACTGGTACGGGAGCATGGCATCAAGGTGGTGATCACCGGCGAGGGTGCCGATGAGATGCTGGCGGGGTACAATATTTTCAAGGAGAGCGAGGTGCGGCGGTTCTGGGCACGCGAGCCGAAGTCGGCCATCCGTCCGCTGCTGCTCACAAAGCTCTATCCCTACCTGCCGCAGATGAAAAATGCCAGTCCGAACATGCTGAAAATGTTCTTCGGCTACCGGCTGGAGGATACGGACAATCCGCTCTACTCCCACCTGCTCCGGTGGAACAATTCGGGCCATATCACCAAGTACCTGTCGGAATCGTTTCACACCGGCCTTAACGGCTATGATCCGAAGCAGGAGGTGCACCGTATATTACCAGGCGGTTTTAGTACCTGGGGATCGCTCGAGCAGGCGCAGTGGCTCGAATCGACGGTCTTTATGTCGGGCTACCTTTTGTCGACCCAGGGCGACCGCATGGGAATGGCCAATTCGATTGAGGGACGGTATCCTTTTCTCGACTACCGGGTGATCGAGTTCCTGGCGCGCGTACCCTCCCAGCTGAAGCTGAAGGGCCTTCAGGAAAAATATTTGTTAAAAAAACTGGTGCAGGATAAGATACCGGACTCGATCCTAAGGCGGTCGAAACAGGCCTACAGGGCGCCGATCGCATCGATCTTTTTTTCGGATGATCTGCCGGAGTATATCAGGTATATGGTATCGGATGCGTATCTTGAGCGGACCGGGCTGTTTAACCCGAAGCTGGTGGGCGGACTGCTGAACAAGTTCAGGAACACGCAGCAGGCGACGGAGACGGAGAATATGGCGATTGCGACGGTGATGTCGGCACAGATCCTGTATAGCCAGTTTATTGAGGGACAGGTGGAGGGGCTGAGCGAAAACAGGTTGGTGAACCTGAAAGTAATTGATGATTTTAATTAAATATTAAGTTATGAACCCCTCATCATTGGGAATTGATTTTTTAGCACTATTTATACAGAAAGAAATGTATAAATATATCGATAGCGAACAGTCCATTGAAGGGCTCGCCGAACACCTTTAAATTTTTTATGATGATGTGAGGCAACAAGTCACCAGTAGTTAAAGTGAAATTTGTAGTAAATATGTTAATAGACTTTAAATTAAATATTATATAGATGGATAAGCCTTTTTCTAAAGATATTATACTCCTGGAGGATGTTCCGGGGGTGGTGGAGCAGATCGCAGAAAAGCTCCGTTCGGATGTTCACAATATGATGCGAAGGTATGGCGGTGTTGTGGGGGGGGGGGGGGGGGGGGGTTTGTCGGGCTTCCCCGGGCTGGGGGCAAGGGGGTTTTGTTCTTCCAAAGAGGGGGGGGGGGTGATTGCCGCGGGGGGATCGTGGGCCGG
>CAYOVC010000135.1:0-7228 GCA_964407305.1 uncultured Bacteroidaceae bacterium
GACCAAAAAAAAAGGGGGTAAAATGATAAATATTATAAAAAATTACAATATAACCTATATAAAATAGGGGGTATAAAATATTAAAATATATAAATAAAGAGAAATAATATCAAAAAAAGGGGGGGTAAAAAAATATATAACATAATAGCAATTGATCCAAACCCTGGTTTGTAAGTCAATTTTTATTTCGAAGATTGGTTCGGGCGTATGATAACCTTGATGAACTGATCATAGACGGATTACCAGGGGTAGTTATGATGGTATATGATGAAAGGATGTGTTTGGGATGCGACAATAGAAGGCGCCAGTTAATTAGAAAGGGCCATTCAATGAGATGAACGGCCCTTTTATAAATACGCTGCAGCAGCTGTTAAGGTTATCAGAACTGCACAATTACAGGTTCTTCATTTTTGAGGTATCTCGATCTAACATTTTCAAAAATTCTGAAATTCTCCGTATCAGGATCTCCGATTTTAATGGTGTAATCGCCTCCATAGCTAAATACACCGGGCTGGAAGTTTTTACCTGGAACCCTAATTGTATATACAATTTCCCCTGTGGATTCATCGATTACCTGGAACAATGGATGATGTTCAAGTCCTTCTACCTGGTAATTCGGCAGCCAGCTTCTGACGGATCTGTTGTAGTTTTCCATCAGGCTGATGGTTTTTGGCCAGCCGGGATAGAGGCCCTCTTCCGGACGATCAGGGTCCGCATCCCTTTTCCAGCATTCAAATGTGATTTCACCCGATGTCTTATTGAAACGGATAATCCCATATCCTACCGCCCTGTCATATAAACCCTGCTGCTCTTTTCCAGTCTGCACAGGGTTTGCAACGGCCCATACATTCATCCGGTTTCCAAAACCATCGAAGTATTTCCCTGTGTATGCGGGCATATCTTCCTGCCTATCGATTCCGGGTGCAGGAGGAAACCATCTCCTTGGCCATAGATTTCCGATGGCGGGTACACAGAAGGAGTATCCGGCATCATCCCAGGTATCAACTCCCATCTGTACCAGTGAACCAAGGTGCTGATCTCCTGCGATCATAACGGCGAAACCTTTTCTAAGTGCTTTTAACGCTTTGTTTCTTCCGGTTTGCGGCCAGCCATTAGAGTCCATGTCTTTGGCAACCCTGTAGCCTTCCGGTATAACCCCTGGTGGTGGTGCTGCAAGCTGCGGCGTCCCTGCATCTGTAAGAAAGGTATCGGGATAGGTTGAAAGGTTGGCAAAAATGGTCTGACTGATCGATACTTTCATGTCACTGTTTTTCCAGTCGCCCGTCCAGTTTTCAATAAAATCCAGTTGTCTTTCCCCCAATAATTTCGCATCAGGGTGGTCCAGCCTCCTGCCATTGATATAACGGTTCTGAGCAAATCCGTTCACAACCCTTGCCTCGGGAAGTATTACTGATGGTGCCGATTTGAATTTTCTGTCCTCCAGGATCGCAAAACTGATTCGGCCGTAATTCAGGTCTGTATAATATACCCCAATGTCCTGTTCAACAGGAGTTGCATCATAGGGATCCGGCAGGTGACTGGTTTGTGTGGCCTGGATCATATTTACTGTTGGTGCCCTGAGCTTATATCCGCCCTGGTCCTGTTGCCAGTGACCCTCAAATCCCCGGTAATGAGCAGGATATACGGAATCCGGCGGATATGGAGGAGCAGCTTTTCCCCCGGCTCCCCAGATATTTCCGTGGTATACGTCGTGATCATCAAGTATACAAACTGTGGGTGTGTTTCGCATAAGCTCGCCGGTGGACCAGAGAAAGATATACCATTTATAGAGGTAGTCCAGTTCTGTGTTTTCCGGAGTGGAAAAATCCGGCGGGGTCGGACGCCCCTCATAGATCTGATCCCCCGTGAAGAATAGAATATCAGGCTTTTGTGCTTCAACGGATCTGACAAAATCAGTATGAGGGAACCAGAGCCGTTCGGGATAATTGCATCTGTTACCGTTAATCGTTCCATCCATGTGTGATATACCGGTAAAAGCACCAGCAATTAGTTCCTGCTTATCTACAGGGTCTGCTTTGATGATACCTGTATAAAAGTAGGTCCGCTTTCTTCCCTTTTTATCATTGAGCCTGTAGCTCAGCCTGTATTCATGGTCCACTCCACTGTTCCAGTTATCCAGACTGAAAGGTGCGATAAAAGATCCTGGCATGATCACAACAGAATCGACTTCCTGCCAGGTGAGCGCTCCTTTTTCCCTGTACCACATTCGTACATACGGATCGTCTTCCTCTCCGACAGGAGGCAATTGGGCCGTTAGCCTGAGCGTACCTTTACTTAATGTGTGCTGTACACCCATGAATGGTCCAAACCTTTTGCCGGGTTCAACATCCAGGATGTTACCTCTGAGGTTTAAACGGCCAAACCAGTAATTGCTGCCTTTGTATCCCCGTTCAATATGGTTAACGGCAAGGGCAATATTGCCGCGAACTTTCTCCTGGGAAACATTGGTAAGGTTATTGTGATTAATCTCTTTTCGATTCAGATAATCAATTGCAGAGGCAGATATTGTATATGTGCTGTCTTCATTCGGGTATATGTTGATTTTTAACAACAAACTATCAGGGTATGCCTCTTCGGGCAGCTTCTGAATAGAGCCGATAAGTTCCCTGTTGTTTGTATTGTCAAGGAAAACAATTTGTCCCAACTCATTTACTGCAACAAGAATACCCCCGGCATCTCCCGGTGAATGGTGAACCAATGCACTTGCCCTGTAGTCGATTTTGCCCTCTCCGGCACCTAGAAGTATTCCGGCCCAACCGTTGTTTCCCTGGCGGGAACTTGCAGGGTGCAGACCGAAGAAAAGCTCAATGTCAAGCTTGCCATATTCCTCTCCGATTTGGTGTGTAAGCAGATGTACTGTGCGCAATCCAAGCGAATTATTGATGCATGTAAGCTTGCCTCCCTCCAGGTGCCAGTCCTGCAGACGATTTGCCCAGTATTCCGGTCCTGTCCAAACCCTGTCAGGTTGATGCTCCCAAGAGCTTTGATACTCAATGGCGGATCTGTTGCAGGAGATGAATGTGATAAGAACCAACACGATGAATGCGCTTAAGGAAATAAAAGAATTCTTCATGGCCTGTGTTTTATATGGGTAAATGTACGAAAATCTATGAAGGACTTTCAACATGCTTCAATGATTAAGATATTTAATAATTCCGGGTCCGACCCTATATCACAATAGTTTATCATTTGTTCGGTGCAATGATAAGGATACAAATCCCTTCGAAAAATTATAAGTCGATCATTGCCTTCATTACGCCGTCTTTGTACCCTGAAACGAGATCGAAAGCGGCTTTGGTCTCTTCAAAGGGAAAACGATGGGTCGCCATGGGAGCGACATTGATCCTGCTTTCAGCGATCATTTCAAGGGTCTCGTCGAGGGTTTCATTCTGTCTTCTGACATGTTGTATCGTAATCTCCTTCCGTCGTGTTTTATCGACGGGTAATGACCACCTGTCAAATTCAGGAATCCCTATGATCATCAGCTTACCCCCCGGCTTTAGCAGGTCGATCGCCTGATCCAAAGCCTCCTGCTGTCCGCAGCATTCGAAAACAACATCCAGCAACCCCGGTTCCAGGTCACTTATCTCCTTTACAATATCACACTTATCAGGATCTCCCGCATAGGCAGCATTGTTCTTCAATGCAATTTTCAGACGATCATCAACCTTGTCGGTAACATATACTTTGGAAATACCTTTCGCTATTGCTGCCAGGTGTACCGACATTCCAATCGGACCATAACCAAGGATACCGATTTTTGAGACCTTCATGGCCATGGAGCCGTTAACCGCATAAAGCCCTATGGCCAGTGGTTCAGAAAGGGCCGCATCATCGTACGACATGTGGTCGGGGATCGGAAAGCAACTTGTTTCCGGCATAACTATGTATTCCGATAAACAGCCATCAGCCTGTCCGGGACAACCGAGGAACTTTAATGCGCGACATGTGTGTGGGCGCCCGGCGAGACACTGATCGCAATTCCAGCATGGCATCGCAGGCTCTATCGCAATCCGGTCGCCGTTTTTAACCCGTTCTACCTTGCTGCCGGTCTGAACGACCTCCCCGGCTCCCTCATGTCCCACAGGGAACGGGTATTCCACCACCTGCGAACCAATCTTTCCCGATTTATAGTAGTGAACATCAGAACCACATACTCCCACTACCTTCATCCTGATCAGAACATCGGTATCGTTGAGGAGTAGCGGATCCGGTACCTGCTTCATTTCCATCCGGCGTATACCTGTTAACATCATCGATCTCATCGTTACTCAATCTACATATTCATTGCAAAAATAACAACTTAGTTTAGTTTAACTTTGAAATTATACCTTTGTATTTTCGTTATTGATAGAAAATTGCAATAGCGGAACAATAATCTTATCGTTGGGTAAGTGTTTTTAATGAATAACTATATGCACCAAAAGATCCAGTCAATTTTTAATAAAGAGGCGGAAGCGATTGCCGAAATTCCTTCAGATCAGGATTTTGAGGGGGTTATACAACTGCTTTACTCACGGATTCATGAGAACGGGGGTAAGGTTATCGCCAGCGGAATGGGTAAGGCGGGTCAGGTGGCCAATAATATCGCAACTACCTTTAGCGCTACGGGCACACCAGCCATCTTTTTACATCCCAGTGAGGCGCAGCATGGTGACCTGGGGGTAATTCGTGAAAATGATGTTCTCCTTGTGCTTTCAAATTCCGGAAAAACAAGGGAGATTCTTGAACTGGTTGCCCTCGCGGAACAGCTTCATGCCGCACTGCCTGTTATCCTAATCACAGGAAACAGGTCCGGTGAGTTGGTCAGAAAGGCCCACTTCACATTGTATACAGGAAACCCCCGGGAAGTTTGCCCCCTGGGACTTACACCCACCACATCGACCACTGTTATGATGGTTATCGGAGATGCATTGACAGTGCTTTTAATGGAGAAAATCGGTTTTAGCGCCGATGCATATGCAAAAAGACACCATGGTGGATACCTGGGTGAAAAATTAAGAAACGGGAAACTGAAACGTCCATGACTGTTTTATCATGTTAAGATTCATCTGACCATGAAAATATATTAAACCATCAGATATAATGAGAATTATTAAAGAACAGGCAGCCGGACTGGTAATCGATATACAAGAGAGGTTGGTTACCCACATGTCCGGACATGAGGAGTTGATCAGAAATGTTGAGATCCTGATTCAGGGATTAACTGTTCTTGAGGTTCCGTTATTGTTGACTGAGCAATACAGGAAGGGACTCGGTGAAACGGTGTCACCCGTCAGGGATTCTGTTAAACGGTTTGAGCCGCTGGAAAAGTTATCCTTCTCTTGCTGTGATGACCCTCATTTTATGGTAAAACTGAATAACCTTGCCAGGAAATTTGTGATTATCTGCGGTATCGAGTCCCATGTCTGCGTATTGCAGACGACCACCGATCTGTTGGAAGCCGGTTTTCTGCCTGTGGTAATTTCCGATTGCATCTCATCACGGAAATTGCAGGATAAAGAGATCGCTATTCAACGGATGCGACAGGAGGGAGCAATTATTTCCAGCTATGAATCAATCCTTTTTGAATTGGCCAGGGTTTCAGGTACCGATATATTTAAAGCAATTTCCAGGTTGGTTAAATAGGGCCATAAAAAATTGAAGGGCAAATCGATCACTAAACAAGTTCTTTTAGCAATCATGAGAATAAAGCTACATCCAGTTATTGCGAGCTCCATCTCACAGGTATAGCCTAAATGGCTGAAAAAGTATGAGAATAATTAAATGGTATCTTATCGCTGAAAATAATCATAGATGAATGATTCAACAATATTCGGAGTTGGCGAAACTGTTTTTGATATTATCTTTAAAGACTTTTCCCCACAGGCCGCAAAACCCGGGGGGTCGGCTTTTAACGCCATGGTAACACTTGGCCGCCTGGGGATTCCCGTGGAGTTTATCAGTGAAGTCGGAAATGACAAAATCGGACATTATATCCTCGGTTTTTTGAAAGAAAATGGGGTAGGAGCAGCCAATGTTATTCAGTTTGAAACCGGAAAATCGGCCCTCTCCCTGGCATTTCTTAACGAGTCCTCAGACGCAGAATATGATTTTTACAAGGACTATCCCTCTCAAAGGTTAAATAAAAAGTTGCCGGAATTTTCCGGTCAGGATTACCTGCTGTTCGGCTCATTTTATGGATTAAACCCGGTTTTACGACCACAAATAGAAAACCTTCTGTATGCTGCAGCCCAAAGCAACACCCTCATATTTTATGATCCAAACTTCAGGTCAAGCCACCTGGCCGACCTCGACCAGCTGAAATTGATTATCGAAAAAAACTTTTCTGCCGCCGATATCGTCAGGGCCTCAGATGAGGATATTTTCAATATTTACGGGGTGCAAACTCCCGAAGAAGCCTGGAGCAAAATATCACCGTTCTGCAATTGCCTGGTATATACTGCGAATGTAAACGGGGTTCACCTGTTCACACCACAAATCAAATTGCATATCGAAGTCGACTCTATCGACCCTGTAAGTACCATCGGCGCCGGTGATACATTCAACGCCGGCATTCTCTTCGGCCTGTATACAAATAAAATTAACGGGGGATCGCTCAGTCGTACCGGTGCGGATGAATGGACCGGTATTCTCAAAACAGCCGCAGCGTTCTCGAAAGAGGTGTGTATGTCATATGATAACTATGTTTCAAAAGAGTTTGCACGTAATTTTAAATAATGTGGAAGTGCAGCAGACAGAAGTTTGAAGAAATCTCTTACATTGTAAAAAACTTAAAAATCTTGATAAAATGAAAAAAGTCAGACTGGGAAAATCAGATGTTTATGTTACACCTGTAACATTCGGTGCCTGGGCCATTGGTGGATGGATGTGGGGTGGAGCCGACCACAAACAGGCGGTTGAGGCAATCCATGCTTCAGTGGATCTGGGTGTCAGTTCAATCGATACAGCACCCATTTATGGGTTCGGTCAGAGTGAGGAAATAGTCGGGGAAGCGATCAAAGGGAAACGCACGGAGGTCGAAATCCTGACAAAATATGGAATGAGCTGGGAAGGAAATAAAGGCGAATTCTATTTCGATACCACGCACAATGACGGCAGACCAGTAAAGGTGTACAAATATGCAGGGAAGGAGCAGGTAATGTCTGAATGCGAGGACAGCCTGCGGCGACTGGGAACCGATTACATTGACCTCTACCAGATCCAT
>CAYOVC010000136.1:0-7204 GCA_964407305.1 uncultured Bacteroidaceae bacterium
CGATCCCTTCATCGATCCTGGCACCTGAAAAATTTATTTTTGAAACGGGGATCACTGAAACAGAATACCTCGATGTGATTTCTGAAATCGCAATGAGAAATAAGATTTTCAGATCCTACATCGGTCAGGGCTATTACAATACATTTCTGCCTTCTGTGATCAGGAGAAATATCCTTGAAAACCCCAACTGGTATACATCTTATACACCCTACCAGGCAGAAATCTCACAAGGCAGACTGGAGGCTTTACTGAATTTCCAGACAGTGATCTCTGAGCTAACAGGAATGGAACTTGCGAACGCATCCCTTCTTGACGAAGCTTCTGCAGCCTCAGAGGCCATGATCATGATGTATAATGCGCGAACAAAAGCTGATGAAAAGGCGGGGAAAAATGTATTTTTTGTAGATAAAAACATATTCTTCCAGACCATCGACCAGCTTGAGTTGAAAGCTGAACCTCTTGGAATTGATATTGTTAAAGGAGATTTCAGGGATTTACCACTCCCCGATACAACTTTTGGTTGCCTCGTACAGTATCCGGCAGCCAACGGCAAGCTTTTCGACTATAGCTCATTTTCAATCGCTGCGAAGGAAAAGGGCATTTTTGTCGGAGTAGCTGCTGATATTATGAGTCTTGCTTTGCTAACCCCTCCAGGGGATTGGGGAGCAGATGTTGTTGTGGGTTCAACCCAAAGATTCGGGATTCCCATGTTTTACGGAGGTCCGCATGCCGCCTATTTCGCTGCAAATGAAAGCTTCAAAAGGCACCTCCCCGGCAGGATTATCGGAGTTTCAATTGATGTTCACAACAATCCCGCTCTGAGAATGGCCCTACAAACACGTGAACAACATATCAAGCGTGAACGTGCAACTTCCAATATATGTACAGCCCAGGCATTGCTCGCAAATATGGCGGGTATGTTTGCCGTTTATCACGGGCCGGAAGGGCTGCGCGAAATAGCAGAAGATATACATACCGGTGCGGTATGGCTCAATGAACAACTCTCTGCACTGGGGTTTAACCAGGAGAACGAATTCTTTTTTGACACGCTGAAAATCAATCTTCCGGAACATATCGCTTCCTCCGACATCAGGAGAATAGCTGAGGAAGCTGAAATCAACTTTTTTTATCCCGATGAAAAAACAGTTATACTCTCTACCGACGAATCTGTAAAAGAGGAGGAGCTGAATGATATAATCAATGTGTTCGCCATAGCTGTCAAAAAAGCATTCAGGCGTATTAAAAAACTTAACAAAAGATCGATCATTCCAGAAAAACTTTTCCGCAGCGATAAATTCCTGCAACAGGATGTGTTTCACAATTACCGTTCAGAAACTGATCTGATGAGATACATCCGTCAACTGGAGAGAAGGGACATCTCGCTCACCCAATCGATGATCTCCCTCGGCTCCTGTACCATGAAACTAAATGCAGCCACCGAACTGATACCCGTCAGCTTCAATGAATTTTCCAAGCTGCATCCGTTTGTTCCAATGGACCAGGCCGAAGGTTATTACCAGATGATGAATGAGTTATGTCATGATCTCGAAAGAATAACGGGTTTCGAAGCTGTATCACTGCAGCCCAATTCGGGGGCCACCGGGGAATATACCGGAATGATGCTCATCAGGGCATACCATGAGAGCAGGAATGAGGGACACAGAAACATTGTTTTGATTCCTGCTTCGGCACATGGGACAAATCCAGCCAGCGGCGTCATGGCAGGTATGACCGTCAAGGTTGTACCCTGTGATGAGATGGGCAATATTGATACAGAAGCGCTGCGAAAAATGGCCATTGAATTTGCAGAATACCTTGCAGCGATCATGATCACCTACCCGTCGACCCATGGAGTTTTCGAAGAGAATATCACAGAGATTATTGAAATTGTTCATCAAAACGGCGGACAGGTTTATATGGACGGTGCAAATATGAATGCCCAGGTGGGCCTGACCAATCCGGCGTTGATCGGAGCGGATGTTTGTCACCTGAACCTGCATAAGACCTTTGCCATTCCGCATGGTGGGGGCGGACCGGGTGTTGGTCCGGTTGGGGTCGCAAAGCACCTGGTTGAATTTCTGCCTGCACACCCTTTGGTGCAAACCGGTGGAGTAAAAGGTATAGGTGCAGTTTCAGCAGCACCATTCGGAAGTGCAGGCATTCTGCCCGTATCGCATGCATATATAAAAATGCTGGGGAAAGAAGGTCTCACGGAATCATCCAGGATCGCCATTCTCAATGCCAATTATATTGCGGCCAGGCTCAACGATCACTTTAAAATCCTCTACCGGGGTAAAAAAGGCTTTGTTGCCCACGAGATGATCATTGACTGCAGGGTTTTTAAAAGCGAAACGGATATCACGGAAACTGATATCGCCAAACGACTCATGGATTATGGTTTTCACGCCCCGACATTGTCCTTCCCGGTGCATGGGACACTCATGGTTGAACCAACCGAAAGCGAATCCAGGGCTGAACTCGATCGCTTTGCAGAGGCCATGATAGATATTGCGATGGATATTCAGGCAATTGGAAAAGGTGAAATGGACAGAAACGATAATGTACTGAAAAATGCTCCCCATACCCAAACAGAAATTGTATCAGATGAATGGAAGCATCCCTACAGCAGGCAAAAAGCAGCCTTCCCCCTGCCATGGATCGGACAAAACAAATTTTGGCCCTTTGTTGGCAGGGTCAATGATGCCTATGGTGACAGGAACCTGGTTTGTACCTGCGAACCAATAGAAAACTATCTTTAAACAGAATGGGTAATGAACCCCACGCATTACCCATTCATTGATCAACATAACAAGAAACAACAACCGGATGTAAGGCAAACTAATTTTCCTCCGGCTTTTTTGATCTGAGAAAAAGGAAGTTATCACACTCGATCTCCGTGCTGTAACGCTTGTTTCCCTCTTCATCATCCCAGTTGTTATTCACAATCTTGCCTTCGATGTAGAGCGAATCCCCCTTCTTCACATACTCCTTGATAACAGATGCCTTTTTGTTCCATACTTTTACACGGTGCCACTGTGTTGAGGTAACCTCCTCACCGTTCTTGTCCTTGTAAGTCTCTGAGGTCGCAAATGGAAAACTGGCAAGAAACACCTCACCATTCTTCTCATTGATTTTTGGCGCATCGCCTACGTTACCCACCAGGGTAGCCTTATTAATTCCGTACTTCATGATTTTGATTTTTTTGATTATGTACATGTTAATGTGATAGGATTGCGAAATATCGTACAGGATGATTGCTCGTTTGCAGACTTAGCTAATTTAAATTGATTCTAAACCGCACGGTTTCGATGTTAAGATATTCCCCGATTCAGTCAAATTTCATATTCTTGCAAAGAATTTTGATATAAATCTCAGAAGCGGACCAGAAATATGAATTTTTATGGCACAGGTCATTTATGATACAGGGTTCATATCAAGTTCGAACTGATACAGAAATCGGGATAGTTAAAGACCATATGTAAATGAATCCGTCATCTTTGAAGAAATATATTTCAACGGTATTCGCGAGCGCACTGCATTCGGTTCGCACGCTGATTCCATTGGTGGGACTGATAATCAGTATTCCATCCTGCGATATACATGAGATATCTTATCCTGAAGAAGGATACCAATCATTCAGTGAATCAATACAACCGATTTTCACCAATGACTGCATCGGATGCCATTCATCCGGGAAGCTGAACCTTACAGAAGGATCCTCATACGCATCATTAACCCAAAATGATTATATAAATACGGATAACCCTGAATCAAGCCTGTTATACACAACCCTTCAGGGTTCACACAGGACTTATACAACATCCGAAAACAGAAAAATGATCCTTGAGTGGATCCAGGCTGGTGCACTTAACGATTAACCCCAAAAAAATTACCATGAATATTATAATCTTCTTTTTTACGGCACTGTGTGCGGGATTTCTTTTTACGGCCGCGACATTTGCACAGGATGACGATAAACCGATCAGACCACCGTTTGAGACAACAATGCTCATCGATAACCAAACAACATTGAATGCTTACCAGGGTGTCTTAACAATGGAGATCCAACACAGATTTTCACAAATCTCTTCTATCAGCGATCTCTTTGGGATCTACGGGACAGCCAACACTCGGATGGCCCTTTCGTATGGTATTACAGATAACCTGATGGTCGGTTTTGGCACAACCCGCAGCTACAAACTACAGGACCTGGAGTGGAAGTACAGCATGCTCACACAAACCCAGTCTGGAAGAATACCTGTCTCTGTAAGCTATGCCGGAAACATGGTACTTGACGCCCGGAATGCTGAATCTTTTGGTGATCCGGAGTTCTACAAAGCCATTCATAGAATGTCATACATGAACCAGGTGATCGTTTCCAGAAAATTTGGAATGAACGTCAGTGCACAGGTTGCACCTACCTTTATCTGGATGAACGCTGTTGAAGAGGGCTACAACAATATCAACTTTTCAGTAAATATAGGAGTCCGGGCCATGGTACTTGGATTCCATTCGATCATTCTTGAATATGAACAACCCGTTACACAAGCTGAAGCAGACGTTTACCCAAATTTGGCACTCGGAGTGGAGATTGGAACAAGTACGCACTCTTTCAGGGTCTTTGCGGCCAACTACAATGCACTTGTTAAAAACTATAACGTCGTTTACAACCCAAATAACCCATTTGATCTGGATTACCAGTTCGGGTTTAACATTTCAATAAAGTTCTAAATGAGCAAGGAATGTCAGGCCATGGTTTTTATTGCAAAAAATAAACGATCAAATAAAGTAGATTTAACTGATAATATGATGAAGGGTTTCCTCATTGGCTTAATGCTTATCTTCATTGCCCCAACGGTAATTCTACATTCACAGGAGGACCCGTCAAATGATGGACCTGACCTAAAGAAATACCTGGAAGTAAATGATTTCGTGGATGAAAATGAAGCATGCCTGAAATGTCATGCTGAAACCAAGTACGTACTCACGGATGAATTCGTTGGTCGCGAAATCGTTCAATCCATGTGTCCAGACAAAATAATTAACCGGGATAATTACTATTCAATGGTTCATAAAAGTTTTGCATGTCTCGATTGTCATGCATACGAATTTGAAGAGTTCCCCCATCCACTTGAGGCGAGGCTTGAAGAGCCATACCAGTGTATCGACTGCCATGGCTACGATGAAAACTATGCCCACTTCCATTTTGAGGAGATTGAAATGGAATATATGGAAAGTGTGCATGCCCTGCAAGCCGATAGCTTTTCGTGTTGGAAATGTCACGCCCCACACTCTTACAGACTTACGATAAGGGACGACGGATCAAGTATCAGGCAGGCCGTAGCCTACAATAATGAAATATGTCTTTCGTGCCATTCAGATTTTAGCCGGTTTCAACTCTTAACCGAAAGGGATGAGATCAATATTTTGGAGACACACGGTTGGTTACCAAACCAGGCGGCACATTTTGCCAGCGTCCGGTGCATTGAGTGCCATACTTCACTTTCCGACAGCACCCTGGTGGCTCATCATGTCCAACCGATAGATCTTGCTGTGAAAAAGTGTTCTGAATGTCATTCGAAGAACTTAATCCTGATGGCCTCCCTCTATAGGCATGAGGCCACAGAGAGTAGAAAGAAGTACGGATTTATCAATGGGGTGATCCTGAATGAAGCCTACCTCATCGGCGCCAACAGAAATGAAGTGGTCAGTTATGCATCTATTCTGCTCTTCTTATTGGTACTAGGGTGTATATCGGTTCATATCGTTGCCAGGATCATTTATAAAAAGTAATTCAATGACAAAACTAACATATCGTTACCCTCTTTCAATCAGGCTTTGGCATGCCCTTAATGCAATCTGCATCCTGGTGTTGATCGCCACAGGTATCAGTATGTATTACGCTGAACCCGACCGGCCATTAATCGAGCTTTCACTGGCTGTAAAGATCCACAATATTGCCGGTATAGTTTTAAGTTTCAGCTACCTGTACTTTTTTATCGCCAACATAAGAACAGAAAACAGAAAATACTATAAAATGCAGCTCAAAGGACTGGGAAAAAGACTTGCAAAACAAGGAAGATATTACGCAGCAGGAATGTTCCGGGGAGAAAAGAAACCCTATCCAATCACTGAAGAGAGAAAATTTAATCCGCTTCAGAAACTGTCGTATGTAATCATTATGTATGTTGGCGTTCCAATGGTTATTATTTCAGGATTTGGACTTCTGTTCCCTGAATCAGTTATAAAGGCCATTTTTGGTGTCAGCGGAATATTGATAACCACCGTGGTCCATGTGGCCATGGGCTTCTTCATCTCCCTGTTCCTTGTAATTCATATCTATGTAAGCACAATCGGACATACCCGGTCGGCCAATTTTTTAAGTATTATTAACGGGTATGGATGGATCGAAGAGAAAGAAGAGAAATGATTTTCAATTATTATGGAATTTTTGGTAAGCTATTTGTATATTTATGAATTACATATAAACTTCCGGACATGAATAAAACCATCAGAGCCATCACGGCCCTTGCACTTATTGCCATCTTTTTCAATGCATTCAGCGAAATGAATTTTCAGCAGGATCCTCCCAAACCCTGGCCGGTTCCCGATGAATACAAAAATATGGAGAATCCAACCATTGGAGATCCACAAGCACTCAAAATGGGAGAGATGCTCTATAAAAGACATTGCCTCTCATGCCACGGAAGAACAGGCCTGGGTGACGGGCCGAAGGCAAGGGGCCTGAAGACTTTCTCTGGCGATTTCTCAGGAGACTACTATCAGGACCAAACCGATGGAGCGCATTTTTACAAAACAATGGTAGGACGAGATGAAATGCCCGGCTACGAAAACAAACTTCCTAAAGAGGATATCTGGGCCATTGTAACTTATATGCGTACATTTAAAAAATAATTGATCCGGTTTGCGATTCAACCGGCTCTGAATCAGGGCCGGTTTTTTTTATCCCTATCCATGTAACTGAAGCTGTCAGGCTGGTTCATTCGCGCATGGTGTACATCCTGAAATGATTCCGAAAATGGATCCTTCCAGAGAGCAAACCTTTACAATGAGTAATGATTCGAATAATTTATTCTTAACCCATGTTGTTATATCATTTATTTTCTGACACATACTCTCCCGTCACCAACAAAATAGATGTAACAAGTCGAAAAACAGAAATTATTTATAGTTTTGCGATACA
>CAYOVC010000137.1:0-7173 GCA_964407305.1 uncultured Bacteroidaceae bacterium
AACTGAACGGCAACATACTGTTTATCGTGTAGTTGAAAAGGACATCAAACACCAGGAGCCATGGAAGGTGTGTTAAGAGTAATGATCATCGATGACAACCAGGAAGCAAGGGAGCTGATCTCGGTTCTTCTTCGTGGTTATCATGAAGCTCAGATTGTCGGAATGGCATCTACGGTTGATGAAGCCATCCAGCTTACCCTCGATTTAAGACCCGATTTGGTATTGCTCGATATCCAAATGCCGGGAAAGAATGGATTCAACTATTTGGATGAATTGAAGTTACATAACATCAAGCCAGGAGTAATTTTTGTCACAGCTTTTGAAGATTTTGCTATCCAGGCAATAAAAAATGCTGCGTTTGATTACCTTTTAAAACCTATTCGTAAAGATGATTTGATCGGTGCAATTAAGCGATATTCAGAATTATTGAAACAGAACCGGGTATCTGATTATAACAGGCTGATGGAGCTTCTTAACAGGGCCCGGACTGAAAGGATCAGGCTGAACACCAGGACAGGCTATTTTTTTGTTGCCACTTCAGAGATCATGTACATTGAGGCGCAGGGAAACTATAGTCAGATAAGGCTTACTTCCGGTAAGACTGAGACCAGCACTCTAAGTTTAGGCAACCTTGAAAAATTGGTTGACAACAAAAATTTTATCCGAATATGCAGGTCCTTTATCATCAATATGAATCATGTTTCCCGTGTTGACAGGCGTTCCAGTATTTGTTTCCTGGAGCATGACCACAGCACTTACCAGATCAAAATCCCCGCTCAGAATATCAGGCTGCTTGCGGACTATTTTTAAGCAATCGATTTCACACCCGTTAACAGGTATGTCGGTGATCATGTTCGTACAGGAAGTCCGGTAGTTCATACTGAATTTACCATGCTTTATACAATAAGTCCTCAAAGGTTATTATTTGTTTCTGTAACGCTTTAATTTTATGGCACAATTTATCTGCACAAACAACCTTAAAGCTATGATTGAAGTTTACAACCTGGATGGAATGCCGGTTTACAAGTACCGTTCGAGTGAAAACAGGCTTTTTGAGATTTCCGAACTTGAGGCAAAAGGGTTACCATGTGGCGTCTATTTTGTAAAAATCAAAACCAAGGGTAAGATACAGACCTCAAAGTTATTCATATGTTAATGGTCTATTAGTTAATTTTCTGTGGTTTTTTTACCTTTTCCTCCAGAAGTGCATTTTCAAGCACATCGTAGATTCCTTCAATATATTTGAATGCAAGTCCTTTTTTGTAGATATCTTTGATATCCTCAACATCCTTTTGATTCTCTTTCGATATAATAATATGTTTTATTCCTGCTCTTCTTGCAGCAAGAATTTTTTCTTTAATACCTCCTACAGGCAAAACTTTTCCCCTGAGCGTAATCTCACCTGTCATGGCAAGCTGACTACGTACTTTTCTTTGGGTGAATGCAGATGCAATAGATGTAGCCATGGTGATACCGGCCGACGGACCATCTTTTGGTATTGCTCCTTCCGGCACATGGATATGGATGTTCCACCTGGAAAAGAGTCCGGGGTCCAGTTTCAATGATTCAGCATGTGATTTCAGGAACTCGAGGGCAATAACTGCCGACTCTTTCATCACATCCCCCAGGTTCCCGGTCAGCGTTAATTTCCCGTCGCCCTTGCTAAGGGAGGTTTCAACGTAAAGAATCTCTCCGCCTGAAGCTGTCCATGCCAGTCCGGTTACAACACCGGCGAAATGGTTGTCCTCGTATCTTTCTTTTGAGTATTTTGGTTTCCCCAGAATTTCAGCAACCTTATTTATTGGCAGTTTTTTTTCTGTCTGCTCATCAAAGGCAAGTTGTTTTGCCGTCACCCTGAGTGCCTTTGCAATCTGCTTATCGAGTTGTCTTACGCCCGATTCCCGGGTGTAATCTTCAATGATCTTCTCAATGGTTTTTTTAGGAAAGAAGATCTCTTTCTTGTTCAAACCGTGGTTTTCAAGTTGTTTTGGGATCAGGTGCCGTTTGGCAATCTCCACCTTTTCCTCCAGGATATAGCCAGATACATCAATGATCTCCATCCTGTCAAGCAATGCAGGGTGAATCCCTGCGGTAGTATTGGCAGTGGCAATGAACATAACCTTTGAGAGGTCGTAATCCACCTCAAGAAAATTATCATGAAAGGTGGAATTCTGTTCGGGGTCGAGCACCTCCAGAAGCGCTGATGCAGGATCCCCATGCGCATCACGGCCTATTTTGTCTATCTCATCGAGTACAAATACCGGGTTGGATGACCTGGCTTTTTTCAGATTCTGAATGATCCTTCCCGGCATGGCTCCGATATATGTTTTTCTGTGACCACGAATCTCAGCTTCATCGCGTAATCCTCCCAATGACATGCGAATATATTTTCTACCCAATGCTTCGGCTACAGATTTTCCGAGAGAGGTTTTTCCAACTCCCGGCGGGCCGACAAGGCAGAGTATGGGCGATTTCATATCGCCCTTAAGCTTTAGTACTGCCAGGTGTTCAAGAATTCTATCCTTTACCTGTTCCAATCCAAAATGGTCCTTTTCCAGTATCCTGGTTGCTCTTTTTAGGTTGAAATTATCCTTTGTGAATTCATTCCAGGGCAGTTCCAGCATTGTCTGAACATAATTGATCTGCACTGAATATTCACCACTGGCCGGATTGAGTCTCTGCAGTTTATCAAGTTCTTTTGAAAACTCTTTGGCAACCTCTTCCGGCCATTTTTTTGATTTCGCCCGTTTTTTAAAATCTGCTATCTCCTGTTCCAGTGGATTGCCACCCAGTTCATCCTGGATGGTTTTCATTTGCTGATGCAACAGGAATTCGCGCTGCTGCTGGTCAAGGTCTGTTTTGACTTTCGACTGGATATCGCTTTTAAGTTCAAGCATTTGAACCTCTTTTGAGAGATGTTCCAGTAGGTACATGCCCCGTTTGGCCACATTGTTCATCTCGAGCAGCTTCTGCTTCTGCTCAATGTTCAGTTCACTGTTGGATGCCAAAAAATTGATGAGAAAGGAGGGGCTTTCGATATTCTTTACGGCGAATGTCGCTTCGGCGGGAATATTTGATGATAATTTAATGATTTTAATGGCCAGGTCCTTCAGTGTTGCTGCCACGGCATCGGCCTCTTCCCGGGGTTCTTCATGCGAATCTTCCAATGGTGATATTCTGGCAATATGATAGGGCTTCAGTGTCAGAATGTCTTCCACCTTCATTCTTTTTCTGCCCTGGATAATGACAGATGTGGACCCATCGGGCATCTCCAGTATTTTGAGGATCTGGGCGACAGTACCCACCTTGTAGAGATCTTCCAGTTTCGGTTCTTCTACATTTCCGTCGGTCTGCGATACAGCGCCGAGCATTTTATTTTTCTTGTATACGTCCTGGATCAATTTCACCGATTTTTCCCGGCCCACGGTAATGGGAATAACTACACCCGGAAAGAGCACGGTATTTCGAAGTGGAAGAACCGGAAGTACATCGGGTACATTCATCCGCCCCAACGATTCATCCCCCTCGTCAGTCAGCAGCGGAATATATTCTGTTTCTTCATCTATCGGCATAAAAAGGGATTCAAAACCTTTTGCGAAATCACTGTTCATCAATATAAATTCTTAATTTATTTCCTTTTGTTTTTACAACGCTGAAAAATCTTTCCTCAAACATCAGAGGTTCACATACATCATATGTTTGAATCATTTCAAGCGGCCAATCTGTCAGTTCAATATTTTATTTTCAGGAACTACCATTATGACAATAAGTGTGCCATAGTAGTTATACACTTAAGAAAATCTTTTGTTCTCAGATATACCTGATATGAACCTCTTTCAAAAATTTTTCCTCCAGCAGGCGGGCCATACGCTTAACTACGGTTCTGCGTATCTCCAGGTCAACAGGAAGATTGGGATCCTGGTGGGCAATGTTGATTCGTGTACCAATGATAATCTCAATTTCATCACTTTCACGAACCATCTTGATGATCCTGTCGGCAGGACCGTTGCCCAGTTCGTATGCAGGATGATAATCTTTCAGGATTCTTGTAACCTTGGTGATTGTCAATATGCCTTCGGTTACAAGGTCGATTCCGGGCATTGTTGAAACCGGGGGAAGTTCAGGGTCCGTAAAATCCAGACTATCTTCTATTTTTACGCCAAGTTCCCTTGAGATTACATCGGCAGTAGTGGCGCCGCAAACTATTTTCTTGCCCTTAAATTCCTTTACGGCCTGAGCAAGTTGACTGTCATTTTCTTCTTCATAGGGCGGACCGGTCGAGATGAGCAGTTTTCGTGGTTCCCGTAAATAGATGCTGGCACAACTTGTATCATCCTTTGAATGATAATTGTCGTTGCGGTAAGCCATATTGACTATTTTTTCGGCAAGTTTGGCAGCAGATATCATCGGGGAATTTTTAACTACGTTTTCGCAGTATCCGATCAGGTTCTCATGTCCCCAGCCAAGTGGGTACTTTTCACTGCCGAGTCCGCTTTGTGTGATACCATCGGAGAAGAAAAGGATTCTGTCCTCTTTTTTCGGTTTGAAGCTGCAGGTGCGAATCTCTTTACCCTGGTTTCTTTCCGAGCGCATAACCGTTAGCTGCCATCCCGGGTCGAAGTTTTTGAAGTTTCTTAGGATGATTGTCTGCGGGTTGTCATACTCCAGTATATTTATCTTTCTGTCGGCCTCTATATCAATGATTGTAAAGGTTGAATAGCTCATATGCCTTTCACTGCATACCGGCAGGGTATTCATGATAATGTCCGCTATTGTTTCCGGATTCTTGTGTTCTACTGTGAAGTTCAACGACATGGTTGCTGTTAAAGTAGCCAGTACATTGGCTTTTACTCCATGTCCCATACCGTCCGACAACACGGCAATGGTCCGGTCCTCCTCCCTGATCTTACGTGTAAGAAAAACATCCCCGCAAATCCTTTCATTGCCAAAATTTCTTTGTTCACAGCTAACTTCTATGTATGCACTATTGCTCACCTGGTGGTTACTTCTTTGTTTTGTATGTTTCGATGATTGAATTCAACATCCTTTCGGTTTCCGATGCGCCTTCGCCAAGGATAAATCCGATCTGCTGAACCAGGCCAAGGTTTTTATCCACAACATCTGTAAGCCGTTTCACAATCTCCTCTTTTTGTACCTCAGGTGCCGAGAGATCGCGTATGACGGCTCCGACAATCTTCCCTTTTCTGATAACAAATACGGAGATACTATATTGCTTTTCACTGAGTGTTATATCCCGGTCGGTGATATTCTCGTTATTAGCAAGGACGTAGGTAAAAAGATTATGAATGTTATAGGGGAGCAGTGTTTTCAGGTCCGCACCTGTCATTCCGGGAATCACTTCATTGATCTCCATCGCCTCCTCTCCCAGCAGGGTAATAAAACTCTCATTTGCCTGGATAATCTTTAGTGTTTCATCAAGTATGACGACCGCTGAGGGCAATTTCTGCAGCATGGTTTTTGTGATGCCTGATGCCTCCCTTGCCGCTTGTTTTTCTCGCTGAGCGATCTGTTCCGACTCTTTCAGTGCGGCCTGCGCCTGGGCCAGCTTTTCATTGCTGATCTTTAATGACTGAATATGTTCCATGTTGTTTTTTGCAGCGAAATAATTGCACATTTCGGGGACGGCAAGTTTTTGTGCAATCGCTACTGCAAAGTCATAGCAGGAGTCGTACCCGCAGGCTCCGCAACCCCTGTCATCCCCCTGGTGTTTCCGGAGTTCTTGCTGGATCTTTTGAACCTCCTCTTCGGAGGGCTCGGGAATGCGCTGATCGTCATTTAAAAATTCCCTTGACAGATCAATATCCGAATAGCTGGCCAGGACCTTTTTATGGGCCGGTTCGTCCAGTGTTTTCAGCCTCTTTTTTACATAATGAATAAGCTGACTCCTCCTTAACCATTTTTTCGCATCAGGGGATGTTCCCCTTCCCATGATGAACTCCTTATAAAAGATATTGAAATGAGATTTAATGGAGGTAATGTTCTCTTCAAACTCATTGATTGCATTAAAAATCAGATCTCCTTCTGCTGTAATTACTTTTGAGCTCAGGATACGCTGTTCAATATCTGCTGCTTCCAAAATTCCGCTTGCAAGTGGAAAAAGTGAACCTTTAAAACCAAATGGCTGGTCAAATTCACTGTACTCGAGGTTTTTTTCATCAATCCTGTATTCACGAAAAAGTTCTCTTAGCTCCATGAATGTCAACACCGTGTCGACCTGTTCAGTTTCTGATAATCTGAAGGACTCCTCCTTGCTGGCGATCATTGGAGTGATGTAGGCAAGTTGTACATTTTTTCCATATGCTTTCCTTGCAACCCTTGCCGATGCGATAACAGGCGGTAAAATCGGCGCCAGGTTCTTTATCAGCTCCGGTTTATACTTCTCAATATACATTACAGAGACCGGGCAATTTGAAAACAGGTAATACTTCCCCCGACTTCTGCTGATCAGTTTTTTGTACTGCTCTGCCACCAGTTCAACGCCAAATGCCACCTCCAGAACAAACTGAAATCCGAGCTTGCGGATCATACTGACAAATTTCCTGTAATCGGTAATATCAGGAAACTCTCCGGCAATGGCTGGATCTACAAGCGCTGCAATAGGTTCACCAGTTTTTAGCAACTTTTTCAGGCCTTCCTTTCCATCCCTGATCATTATCGCCTTGTCGCTGCATACCCTGTGGCAGTTGCCGCAACCGATACACCTTTCCGCAACGATCGTCGGCTTGTGGTGGTCAGACTCAACTATAATTGCTTTTACAGGACATGCCCTGACACAGGCATAGCAGGCGGTGCATTTGTTCTTGTCGATCTTTAACAACGGTTCCATGCGACTAATTCTGCTCATTGAAAGTCCTTTCGAGCAGCTCCAGGATATTTTCCCGGTCCACATGCTCGTGCAGTACATCATTCATTTTCACAACCGGTCCCTTGCTACAATCACTAAAACAGTGGTTGCCTTTCAGAACAACATCCCCCTCCAGGTTGTGATCTTTCAGGTATTGCTGTATCACTTTCAGCGTATGACGGTTCCCGCGACTAAAACAGGAACTGCCCATACATATCTGTATGATTACTTTTTCCTTCATAATAAACAGCGAAGATACAAAGTTAATCTTTTCACAACAGGTACTTTGTATATAAAGATGGGAATAT
>CAYOVC010000138.1:0-7167 GCA_964407305.1 uncultured Bacteroidaceae bacterium
ATATCAAATGTACCTCCTCCCAGGTCAAATACAGCGATCTTCAGGTCGGAAGACTTTTTATCGAGTCCGTATGCCAGCGATGCGGCAGTAGGCTCGTTGATGATTCTTTTCACAACCAGTCCGGCGATCTCCCCGGCCTCTTTTGTAGCCTGACGCTGGGAGTCGCTGAAGTAGGCCGGTACAGTAATAACTGCGTCGGTCACTTCACTGCCAAGGTAATCTTCAGCCGTCTTTTTCATCTTCTGAAGCACCATGGCAGAGATCTCCTGCGGTGAATATTTTCTGTCATCTATCTGCACCCTCGGGGTGTTGTTCTCACCCTTGATTACTTTGTAAGGAATCCTGTTTACCTCTTTGGTAACCCTGTCGAAGGTCTCTCCCATAAACCTCTTGATGGAGAAAACGGTCTTTTCAGGATTGGTAATTGCCTGCCGCTTCGCAGGATCGCCCACTTTTCTTTCTCCGTTTTCCACAAAAGCAACGACAGAAGGAGTCGTTCTTTTTCCTTCGCTATTGGGGATCACAACAGGTTCGCTTCCCTCCATTACAGAAACACACGAATTTGTAGTTCCCAAATCTATTCCAATTATTTTACCCATATCTTTGTTTTTTGAATGTTTCAAATCTTCTGTCATCATATTGTCAATGATTGTGCCATACCATTGAGCAGCTGATTGTATGTTAATATGACACGCTACCGTGCTGCGATTTGTCATAATTCAGGTAATTCAACTTTGGTAACTGACATTTTGACGCAGTAATTCTTCGCTTTTTCGGGGAATTATCCGGAATTTATTCTGAACTTTGCACAAAACAGCGAGATATGTCAGTTCACAGCTCGGTCAGGAAAGTGACCACTCATGTACTGCATGAGATGAAATTAAAGGGAGAGAAAATCACCATGCTCACCGGGTATGATTTCTCCATGGCCCGCATCCTGGATCAGGCCGGTATCGATATCATTCTTGTAGGCGATTCGGCCTCCAATGTAATGGCAGGTTTTGAGACCACGCTGCCCATTACACTCGACAATATGATCTACCATGCCGCTTCTGTTGTTCGCGCTTCGAAAAGGGCGTTGATTGTAGTTGATCTGCCATTCGGGACCTACCAGGGTAATTCGAAGAAGGCACTTGCCTCGGCGGTCAGGATCATGAAGGAGACAGGTGCCAGTGCCGTGAAGCTGGAGGGTGGTCATGAGATTATGGATTCTGTGGAACGTATATTGTCCGCCGGGATCCCTGTTATGGGACACCTCGGACTCACTCCACAGTCGATTCATAAATTTGGCACCTATACGGTGCGTGCCACGCAGGATGAGGAGTCCGAGAAACTGATCAAAGATGCACAAAAGCTTGAAAAAGCAGGTTGTTTTGCAATCGTTTTGGAGAAGATACCCGCCACGCTGGGGGAGAGAGTTTCAAAAATGCTGCGTATCCCCACGATCGGCATTGGTGCCGGCGGACAAACCGATGGGCAGGTGCTGGTGGTGCACGATATGCTTGGTATTACACAGGAGTTCTCGCCCCGTTTCCTGCGCCGCTACCACAACCTGAATGCTGAGATCTCCGGAGCGGTAAAGACCTATATCGAGGATGTCAGGTCGGGCGAATTTCCCAACGAGCGCGAACAGTATTAAGCCTGTTTCTGCTTATGTCACTTGAAAAGGAGTACGGTATTCAGATATTGTATGAGGACAATCACCTGATCGCCCTGAATAAGCGGGTATCTGATATTGTTCAGGGCGATAAAACGGGTGATCGCTCGCTCGACCGTATCCTGGTTGAATTTCTGAAGAGAAGGGACCAGAAGCCGGGAAATGTATTTGTGGGTGTACCGCACCGGCTCGACCGTCCGGTGAGCGGGGTGGTGGTATATGCAAAAACGGGAAAGGCACTCAGTCGCATGACACAGTTGTTCAGGGAGAAGCAGGTAGAAAAGGTCTATGATGCACTGGTGGAGCAGCGTCCCGATCCGCCGGAGGGCAAGCTGGAGCATTTCATGACACGAAATACACGGCAGAACAAATCCTATTGTCATGCTGAAGAGGTAAAGGATTCAAAGCTGGCAGTACTGAGCTATCGCCTGGTCAGCTCGCTAAACCGTTACCACCTTGTTGAGGTGCACCTTGAAACGGGGAGACACCATCAGATCAGGGCACAACTGGCGGCGATGGGTTGTCCGATCAGGGGAGATGTAAAGTATGGTGCCAGAAGACCCAACAAAAACAAGGGTATCAGTCTGCATGCACGCAGGATCGCGTTTATGCACCCGGTTCGTAAAGAACCATTGGAGATCGTTGCCCCCTATCCGGAAGATGATATTTTTATTCTAAAGGATAGTCGAACGGCAGGGGCAGCAGGTCGCTGATACTTTTCACCACTTTGATCTGTTGTGTGCCGTACATAATCACCTCAACATGTTTTTTCACCCTGTTTTCATGTTCGAGCAGTACCTGGCGGCAGTCGCCACAAGGATACACCGGCTGTTCAACAAAGCGATCCCCCGAGAAAGCCGCGATGGCAATTTTTTTTATGGCTACCCCGGGGAATTGTGAGCCGGCATAGAAGAGGGCAACACGCTCGGCACAGAGTCCGGATGGAAATGCGATGTTTTCCTGGTTGCTGCCGGAGATGATCTCGCCGTTCTCCAGTTCGAGTGCAGCGCCGACGGAGAATTTTGAGTAGGGGGCCCAGGCGTTCCGGGTAGCCTCTTTGGCGTGTTCTATAAGTTGTGCCCCTGTGCCAGGCAGCTCCGTGGCGTTTGCATATGTATAAACAGTGATCCTGAGTTCTTCCGCTCTCATAATATTCGACTATAGATCAAAGGTATGTAAATTAATCAAATCTTCGGTTATACCCCATCCTCAGGCTTAGTTTCGTTCTGCATTGATGATACCGAAGGAACACCGCATGGCCACCCCGGTTATCGTATGACGCACCGGCAATCTTGTTGAACTAATCGTCATCGTCGTCATCAAACCGGTCGTTATCATCATCATAACTGACAACGTTTTCATCTGCATAATAGTAGATCCGGACCCTTGCCGAATCCCTCAGAAAATTGATCCTGCCAACCTCTGCGCGGTTGATTTTCAGTCCTGTACGGTCTTCCAGATCGTCCAGCAGCAGCTGGTAGTTCTCCGGCTTGATCAGCTCGATCTTCTCGTAATCGATGGTTTTGCGTGTTTCGTGCCTCAGGAAGAATACTCTTTCCAGGAGATAGGTGATCGTGATCAGAGCCAGGTTGGTAAAAATTATTTCAGCATAGCTGATCTTCCTGTTTGATAGCGCATTGATTACGGAGATACCGATTACCAGAAAAAGGTAGGTCATCTCCTTGGGCTCTATCTGCTGGGTTCTGTACCTGATAATACCGAAAACAGCAAAGAGACCAAGTGCAAAACCCAGTTCAAGCTTCACATTTTCCAGCATAAAACAGATCAGAAAAACTGTGGTCGCTATAAGAAAATAGGTGAACAGGTAATCCTTTCTGTTGGTCAGCTTATAATAAAGGTACCTGATCAATACAATAATTACGATGGTGTTAATCGAAAACCTGATCAGAAGTTCTGTCAGATGATAGGTGTCAATTAAGGGAATACCAAATAGTTCCATTGATCATGTTGTTTAGTTGTTATTCGTTGATTCAAAAGTATGCTCAATTTTTTCAACACGGCGCATGCGCTGTTTAAACATATTGTTTTTTACACCAGTGGTTGTCAGGATCGTACCAACACAATATTTGCTGAAGCCCATGGATTGAAAGCTTTTTCTTCTCAGGTGAGAGATCATATCTGAATGGGATGCATCCCTTTCATACTTGATCTCAACCACGGAGACACCTGGCAGCGCTGTCTCCTGGCTCATGCCCGGATGATTGAATTTCAGTCCGATATCGATTGTTACCCGTTCCGGAACTGCCCTATGCACCAGTGTGATCCGGCTAAAATGGTTTTCCAGTACTGGCCGAATCTCACCGGACCTGTAGGGCGAGTTCGCTGCAAGAAACCTGCCGGCCCCATTCTCTGCTATCTCCTCCGGCGTAGCGGTTCTGACCCGCCGTTTGATGGTCTCCTCCCTGTTGTTTTTAAATTTTATCTCGACAAAAGCAATATCAGATGTCAGGTACGTCCGGGCTCTGACCTTATAACGGTTTAACCGTTTGTTGTGATGTTCATGGTACATCTCAAGCTCCTCCGTGTCGTAATAAATCGTATGGTAAGGCTGAACGCGGCTGCCGGCGATCTCAAGCACCCTGTATAACGGTGCTATATCCTGCAGCAGTTCGGGTACAAATAGCGCAGGAACAACAAATTTCATGTCCTGTCTGCGCATCAGCTTCACATGATCCATCTCCGCCAGTGAGATCGGATCAAAGGTCATTAAAATCCCCTCAATATCATTGCTGGTCATCATTCATTTTTTTATACCCTGTTAATTCCCCAATCAGCAGTGCACAAAAATAGTTAATTGATTGAATTAATCCGCAGCCAGCTGTAACTATTTATCCCGCAGTTATACAACACTCGATTGTTCGTCACACATCTATTTTTTCGCCAATAAAAATCCCAAAATTCCGTTAGTAATTATACTGTTAAAAACTCGGCGTACCGGGCATTGTGCTTTGTATTATTTTTATCAAAACATTATCAGGGGATGCGCATTTATTTCATGGGATGGATCATTTTACTGCTGGTGGCACAGGCTTTCCCGGGCGGGGCCCAGTCAAAGCTTACCCGGCAGCAGTACGTGGAACTGTATGCAGATCTCGCGATGAAGGAGATGGTGCGTTCTGGTGTTCCCGCAAGTATCAAGCTGGCACAGGCATGCCTGGAGTCTGACAACGGTAACAGCCGCCTGGCGCTTGATGCGAAGAACCACTTCGGGATTAAATGTCACGACTGGACCGGCAGGAGGGTCCGGCACGACGATGATGAACGGAATGAATGCTTCAGGAAGTACAGGCATGTGCACCAGTCCTTCACGGATCATTCAGATTTTCTCACCACCAAGCAGCGGTATGCTGCACTTTTTAAGCTCAAACCCGATGATTACCAGGGGTGGGCCAGGGGACTGAAAGCTGCGGGCTATGCCACCAGTCCAACCTATGCCGAGCTGCTGATAAAAATCATTGAGGAGAATGAACTACATACATATGATGCCATGGTGTTACATGGCAAACGGTTACCCGTTGCCGCAGAGGTGCCCCTGAAGCCTGGTGAGCGCAGGAAGACCCTGACCAATAACCGGATTGAGTATATCGTTGTTCAGCCCGGCGATACGCCTGAATTGCTAAGGGAACTGATGGATATGTATCCGAGGGAAATTTATCGCTACAACAACATCAGCAAGGATGTGATCCTGGAACCGGGAATGGTCATCTATATTCAGCCTAAACGGTTCAGGGCAGAGAAGGGGAGCGAGGTGCATATCGCCGGTGAAGATGAAACCATGTGGGATATATCCCAGATGTACGGTGTGAGGCTTGGCAGACTCTACAGGATGAATCAAATGGAGCAGGATTCAATGCTTGAGGAGGGCGATACCCTCTGGCTCAGGAAAAAGAAGCCGGCCGATCCGGAAAAGCGAATGATCCGGCGCGAAACGGAAGAACAACCCATTGGAATGGAACTTGAATTTGATCCTTCATGAGTTTTCATCCCACGGCCCCCAAACTGATTATACCCCTTGCAGGGACATGCCATCAGATATATTGCCTTGTCCTGCTGTTCATAAATTGTTAATCAAATTGATGCTCAAAACTTTACAAAGATAGTTTGGTGTTGTATTTTTACTTCAAACTATCACAGTGGCAGCATCGGCTCCAATATCACAAGACATCGGCAAACCTTCACATGATCCTGACGGAAGGCAGACACGGATCGATTTTTTCGATCAGGCCAGGACCGGGAGAAGGGATTCCCAAGTTGTTCCTGCAAGACGATCCTCCCTCGAATGGTGGCAGACCCTTACAGGTTGGTTGAGGGCTCCAAAACAAGAGCAGGAGCATCAGTTGGAGGAGTTTCGCAGGTTCCTGGAGAAACGGAATTACAGTCCGAAATCATGCCGCAGCTACCTGTATATGCTTAAAAAATTTTTTCATTACCTCGATGATAAGCGGATTAGTCAGATCACCCTTGGCGTGATTGAAGATTATAACTATGAGTTTTTTGTGGCCGGCCGCTATTCCCGCCCCTACCAGTTGCAGTTTATCAACGCACTGGCACTTTACCTCGAGTTTGCACGTGGTGTGAAGGTGAATTTGAAAGGTCTGCGTAAATCTGCAAAGCGAAGGTAACGTTGGTTCCTATTCCATGTGGCACTGCTCTATGTTGCCTTTGTATCCCCTGATGAATTCACCGCCCGACATCCTTTTTCTGCCTGCCGGCTGCAGCGATGCGATCTCCAGCCATCCATCCGCACAGGCAACCTTCAGGTAGCTCTTTCCGTCGGATGCGATCGTTCCGGGCTTGACCCGAACGGGATCCAACACTCTTTTTGTGCCTGAAAGTCTTAGTTGCAGCGCCTCTTTTTTATCGCAGTGCAGAAATGTAAAGGCAGCAGGGTAGGGACTGAGTCCCCGCACAAAGTTATGGATATGCTTGCTGCTTCTTTGCCAATCTATCCTGCAGTCGTCCCTGTAGATGCGGGGTGCTTTTTTCAGCTGCTCTTCCGGAATATCAAAGGTCCGCTGATCGATCGCCTCTATTGTTCCCTTCATGAGCTGGTCAACCGTTCTGATAATCAGGTCGGACCCTGCTGTCATCAACCGGTCGTGCAGGCTCCCTGCATCTTCATCCGGACCAACATCAATTTTTTCCTGTAGCAGGATCCTGCCGGTATCAATCTCGTGATCGATCAGGAAGGTGGTAACCCCGGTCTCCTTCTCGCCGTTGATAAGGCACCAGTTGATCGGTGCGGCCCCACGGTATTGCGGCAGCAGGGAGGCATGCAGATTGACGGTTCCCTTTTTGGGGATCGACCAGACCATTTCCGGCAGCATCCTGAAAGCGACAACGATAAACAGGTCTGCATCGAACGATTTTAATTGCTCGGTGAATTCCTGGTTCTTTAGCTTTTCTGGCTGCAATACAGGGCAGTCCAGGGCCTTTAAAGCAAACTCTTTCACTGCTGGACTCTTCAGTTTTTTACCCCGGCCGGCCGG
>CAYOVC010000139.1:0-7135 GCA_964407305.1 uncultured Bacteroidaceae bacterium
TCTTCAGCCGGAACAAGAACTTCTGCCACTTGGGGCGTGTCATCAGCGGCCGAAGACTGTGGTGCAGGATCTTCCTGAGCAAATACGGATACCCCCATCATAAGTATCCCGAAAACTGCTATTAGCGCAAATAGTTTTTTCATTGTTGTTAATGTTTGTTAAACTTTCTGATTATTAAACGTTTTAATTTGATTTTATTGCGGAGAGAGAGGGATTCGAACCCTCGGTACCCTTTTGAGGTACACACGCTTTCCAGGCGTGCCAGTTCAGCCACTCCTGCACCTCTCCAGTTTAAAATTTGGGTTCGCACCCTTTCATTCAATTATTTAAAAGAACTTTTTTACAACCTTAAAATCCCAATCTATGCCGCTTTGGCGCTGAGATTGTTAT
The DNA here is from genome assembly GCA_964407305.1 of uncultured Bacteroidaceae bacterium. Lineage (GTDB taxonomy): Bacteria > Bacteroidota > Bacteroidia > Bacteroidales > M55B112. The sequence continues at coordinate 391 of CAYOVC010000139.1, forward strand.
TTCTCAAAAATACTAAAAATTCAGTATGAACGTGTAATTTGCTAAAATACTGAATTGTAAATAGAATTGCGGCGCAAATTACAAAAAAAAAATAAAAATTTTCTTAGTGCAGTGTTATTTCTCCCTTAAGGGATTTATTTAAAAGCATTTTAATCTCTTCAGAATTGAGATTTTGGGCCAGCAGGATCATTAATTTGGTTGTGGCAGCTTCCGTGGTAATATCATAACCACTGATGACCCCTGCCTCCAGGAGGGTCTGACTCGTGTGGTAACGTCCTAGCTCGACCCTGCCGCGGCTGCATTGTGTGATATCCAAAAGAATAATACCCTTATCCACGGCACGCCTGATTCTTTTCATAAACCACTCTTCCGAAGGTGCATTCCCCGTTCCGTATGTTTCCAGGATCACGGCCCTGAGGGTTTCGATCCCCAGGATTGAATCCATGTATCTCCTGTTGATCCCGGGAAACAACTTGATAATGGTGATCTGGTCGTTGAATTCTCTGTGAACCACCAGCGGTTCGGCCTTTTCCGGGTACATGATAAATTCACGGTTGAATACCAGGTCGACACCGGCTTTGGCCAGGTAGGGGTAGTTGGCCGACTGGAACGCGTTGAAATGCTCGGCATTGACCTTGGTGGTGCGGTTGCCGCGGTACAGTTTGCTTTCGAAGTAGATACATACTTCCGGAACCATCGGTTTTCCGTTCTCGAGGGATGCAGCGATCTCAACGGCGGTGATGAGGTTTTCCTTTCCGTCGGTACGCAACGTGCCGATAGGTAGCTGGGCGCCTGTGAAAATCACCGGTTTGGAGAGGTTCTCGAGCATGAAGCTCAGGGCCGATGCCGAGTATGCCATTGTATCAGTCCCGTGTAATATGACAAACCCGAGGTATTTATCATAGTTCTCTTCAATGATATCGGCAATTTCGTTCCAGAATCCGGGGTGAATATCGGATGAATCGACAGGTGATTTGAACTGTATGGTATCGATATCAAATCCGAAGCGTTGAAGTTCCGGTATTTTTTCGCTTACATTGGAAAAGTCGAACGGTTTCAGCACCCCACTGTCAGGATCCTTCTCCATGCCGATTGTTCCGCCGGTGTAAATCAGTAATATTGCTTTGTTGTCTGACATTAATAATGGAATCAGTGGTTGTTTTTCGAAATGGGATGACCGGATACAGGGGTTGTCATGTCATTCATTGGTATCATCGCCAATAAGTTTTACTGGTTTGCCCTGGGAAACAGGGTTAACGCATTTTTCGATGTAATGTTTGAGAGCTTTTTCGGATCCAGCTCTTTGATCTCTGCAATTTTTCTCATTACCTCGACCACATAAGCGCTTTCATTTCTTTTTCCACGGTATGGGGTTGGTGCCAAAAACGGTGCGTCGGTCTCAACCAGCAGTTTTTCCAGCGGAATATCCTTTACAATTTTATCAAGGCCGGCGTTTTTGAAGGTGACGATACCATTGATTCCGAGATAAAAACCATACGAAAGGATCTTGTGTGCCTGCTCTTTATTTCCTGTAAAACTGTGAAATACCCCCTTTAATTCCGGGGTATACTCTTCGTCCATCACCTCAAAAATCTCCTCAAACGACTCCCGGGCATGAATTACCACCGGAAGGTCGTGCTGCTTTGCCCAGATCAGTTGGGTGCGAAAAGCGATCTGCTGTTCTTCCAAAAATGTTTTATCCCAGTAAAGGTCTATGCCGGTTTCTCCGATTGCAATATACCTGTCGTTTTTCAATTCGGCTTCAATGTTGTTGAGCTCTTTTCTGTAATTCTCCTTGACGGAGGTCGGGTGCAGTCCGATCATCGGAAAACATATACCATCATACATTTCGCATAAATGATTCATCTCCCCGATTGTTGTGCTGTCGAGGTTTGGAAGGAAGATTCGCTTCACCCCTTTGTCAACTGCGCGACCGACCACCTCATCGAGGTCGTTATTGAAAGCCTTCAGATAGAGGTGTGCATGTGTATCTATCAGTTCATACTGCATATGGGTACAAAATTAGCGATTCTTTCAGGTGAAAAAACAGGCTTTAGAACAGTTCCGAAACATTTTTTAAAGGGGTTTTCCGGCCGGTCTTTTAATCTGCAGGGTGGTAAAAGGGGTCGGACAGAAAGGAAATAAATAAAAAAACTGTCTGCAATAAATTTTACAGACAGTTTTGAGATATGTTTCAAAAGCATGCTTTTATACAACCCCCTGTGCCAACATTGCATCAGCCACCTTAACAAATCCGCCGATATTGGCCCCTTTCACGTAATCGATATACTCCCCTTCAGAACCAAATTTCACACATGTGGCGTGGATGTTTTTCATAATGGTTTGGAGGCGTCCATCTACCTCATCCCGGCTCCATGGTAGTCGCATGGAGTTTTGGGTCATCTCGAGTCCCGACACAGCCACACCGCCTGCATTGGCCGCCTTGCCTGGCCCGTAGAGCAGTTTGTTTTGCTGGTAGACCTCAATGGCTTCCGGTGTGGACGGCATGTTGGCTCCTTCACTGATCACCTTGCAGTTGTTTTTAACAAGTGTTTCTGCTTCCTCCTTGTTGATCTCATTTTCTGTGGCAGAGGGAAATGCCACGTCGCACGTAACACCCCAGGGCCGTTTACCCTCATGGTATTCACAACCGAACTGTTCTGCATACTCACTGATCCTGCCCCGCCTGATATTTTTCAGCTCCATGACCCAGGCGAGTTTCTCTTCATCAATTCCATTGGGATCGTAGATGAAACCTGCAGAGTCAGAAAGTGTAACAACCCTGCCCCCCAGTTCGGTGACTTTTTGCGTGGTAAACTGGGCCACATTTCCAGATCCGGAGACGGCGACAGTTTTTCCTTCCAGCGAATCGTTTTTCATGGCCAGCATCTCCTGGGCGAAGTAAACGGCGCCATAACCCGTAGCTTCCGGCCTGATCAGGCTACCGCCCCATTCAAGCCCTTTGCCGGTGAGTACGCCGGTAAATTCATTCCGGATCCTTTTATACTGACCGAAAAGATACCCGATTTCCCGTCCGCCAACGCCGATATCACCTGCCGGAATGTCGGTTTCCGGTCCGATGTGCCGGCACAGCTCCGTCATGAAACTCTGACAGAAGCGCATCACCTCATTATCCGATTTTCCCTTGGGATCGAAATCGGAACCGCCTTTGCCGCCACCCATGGGCAGGGTGGTAAGGCTGTTCTTGAAGACCTGCTCGAACGCCAGGAACTTGAGGATACTGAGGTTCACGGTAGGGTGGAAGCGGAGTCCGCCCTTATACGGACCAATGGCCGAATTCATCTCGATACGGAATCCACGGTTGATCTCCACACCTCCCTTGTCGTTGATCCAGGGTACCCTGAAGATGATGATGCGTTCAGGCTCGGCAATGCGTTCCAGGACCTTTGCATGTTTGTATTTGGGATTCTCCTCGATGAAGGGGATGAGCGATTCGGCCACCTCATGAACGGCCTGGTAGAATTCCGGCTGGGCCGTGTTTTTGGCCTTGATCACGGCCATGAATTGTTCAACTTTTGGATCCATTTTTAATTTCAGGTTTAATTGTTAGCGTTAAAAAATAGTTTTTCATTCAGCAGAAACCATCAAAAAGATGACATTTGCTATTTAAAGCAGTATGTTTTAAATTCGAAAAGGTACGGCAAATATAGTTTTTTGAAGATGTTTCTTAACATGATTCGACCAGTTTCTTCAGCAGGGTTTTCAAGGAGAAGACCATGATGGTGTCTTCAAGTTGAAAAAAAATTGAGTGATATGATACATCATTCGTTGCAGTTTGCATTTCGGATGATTAATTTTATGAAAAAATTCCTTGTCCGATACTTTTTATAAAGTTGCTTTGTAATGCGATGATTATTTGTAGGAATTGGGAACTGATTTTATGAGGCAGGGGCAGAAATCTATCGTATTCTTGAACAAAAAACAGGTTTAACAACGGGGAGTATGAACTGGAAAAAGTTACAAAACGGATCTGACATAAGGGGTGTTGCACTTGAGGGGGTGAAGGGGGAAAATGTGAATCTTATACCGAAAGTGGTAACACTGCTGGGAAAATCTTTTATCGACTGGCTCAAAAGTAAGGGGCATGAGGATATCACGGTAGCCGTTGGAATGGATTCACGCATCAGCGGAGCATCCTTGAAGAAAGCTTTTGCTGAAGGCATTGTTTCCATGGGAGGGAACGTGGTGGATTGCGGGCTTGCTTCTACGCCTGCCATGTTCATGACTACAAAAAGTGATGCCGTTAAGGCTACAGCCGGTGTGATGCTCACCGCCAGTCACCTACCCTTCAACAGGAACGGCTTGAAGTTTTTTACCGCTGAAGGCGGACTGGATAAGCGTGATATTTCTGAGATTCTTGCCATCGCTGAAAGGGGGTATTTTACAGAAGCCTCCAAAACCGGGGATATCAAAAAATTTGATTTTATCTCTGAGTATGCAGCATTATTGGTGACCTACATACGTGCCGGGGCAAATAGCTCCGAAGATTATGACAGGCCGCTGAAAGGCGCAAAGATTATTGTGGATGCCGGCAACGGGGCAGGCGGATTCTTTGCATCAAAGGTGTTGGGGCCCCTTGGCGCAGACACCGAAGGGAGCCAGTTCCTAAAACCGGATGGCAGGTTTCCGAACCATGTATCGAACCCGGAAGATGAGGAAGCGATGAATTCCATCTGTAAAGCTGTGGTGAAGCATAAGGCCGATCTGGGGATTATCTTCGACACGGATGTGGACCGGTCCGCCGTGGTTGACCGCAATGGCAATCCGGTGAACAGGAATGACCTGATCGCACTGATCTCGGCGGTGGTTCTGAAGGAGCATCCGGGAAGTATGATTGTGACAGATTCAATTACTTCAGACGGACTAACAAAATTTATTGAAGAGGACTTAAAAGGTGTCCATCACCGGTTCAAGCGGGGTTACAAGAATGTGATTGATGAGGCCATACGGCTGAACAACGAGGGCAAGGCGTGTCACCTGGCCATTGAAACCTCTGGTCACGCTGCCCTGAAGGAGAACTACTTCCTGGATGATGGCGCTTATTTAGTGGCTAAGCTGCTGGTGGAGGTGGCACGTCTCCGGGCGGGGGGAGGTGAGTTAACAGATTTGATTGCCAAACTGGAATCGTCGGCAGAGAGCAGGGAGTTCAGGTTCTCCATTATCACAGAAAACTTCAGTGATTATGGCAACAAGGTGATTGAAAAGCTGGCTGAAAAGTCTGCTTCACGGGAGGGCTGGGAGGTTGTCAGTCCGAATTACGAGGGTATCCGGGTGAGGTGCGACAACGATGATGAAAAAGGATGGTTCCTGCTTCGCTTGTCGCTGCATGATCCGGTGATGCCCCTGAATATTGAATCGGATATTGAAGGAGGCGTGAACAGGATCGCCGCCAGGTTAAAGGAACTGCTCAAGTCATTCAGGGAGCTTAACATTTCGGGGTTGGATGGTTGATTCAGCCGTAACTTCAATTAAGAGTAAAGCAGCCAGCTGCACCCAGTTTATCAAAGGTTTATCGACCGGTTTTATTACATACCAATCCTCACGGCAGCTTTGTATAGGTTGCCCGGCATCGTTATGATCCAGTTACGGAGTTCCATCTGGAGCAGGGTACCGGATAGTTTGTGGAGGGGGATCCCGGTGCGAATGCTGAGGATCTCTTGTCCGAGGCCGGGATCGTCATTGATCGCCCGAAGGATTAGTCGCTCTTCTTCTGTCAAAGGTTCTGTGATGATATTCTGTGTTTCTTCAGGGCTCACCTCCGGTTCCCAGTCCAGCAATTTTTCAATATCAGTTCCATTTTCAATGAGCGCTGCAATATTGTTTTGAATAAGCCGGTTACAACCTGATGAGTAGGTGTCGCCAACCCGGCCGGGAACGGCGAATACCTCCCGACTATATGAGGCTGCCAGTTCTGCAGTGATCAGTGCACCCCCCTTTGGTCCGGATTCAACCACCAGTGTCGCTTCCGAAAGTCCGGCGATGATCCTGTTTCTGCGAAGAAAATTGTTTCTCTCCGGCTTTATCGTGGTTGGAAAATCAGACATCAGGGCCCCCTGCTTCATGATCCGCCCGGCAACATCGACATGGGAAGAGGGATACAGGGTGTGGAGCCCGTGAGCCAGCACGGCCCAGGTGTCGAGTCCCTGTTTCAGCGCAAACCGGTGTGCCATAATATCTATTCCGTATGCCAGTCCGCTCACGATCACCAGGTCGGGATATCCGGCTGCCAGTTTCGAGATGATCGCTTCACATATCTCCCGTCCGTAATGTGTCGCATTACGGGTTCCTACTACACTAAGTGTTTTGGTACGGTTAAATTCTGGTGTTCCCCTGTAAAAGAGCAGCAGCGGTGCATCGGCGCAGTTTTTTAGTCGCCATGGATAGGCTTCATCCTGGTACCAGACGGAGGAGATGCCTCTTTTTTGCATCTGGAGCATCTCTGATTCGGCCTCAGACAGGTAGTTTTCTGCAGATACCTGCGCGGCGAGGTATTCACCCACACCGGGGATGGCTCGCAGACTGGAGGTTTTTTCCATGAATACCCCTTCGGGGGATCCGATGTATTCGATCAGCTTGCGTGCGGTGATCGCCCCGATCTTCGGGATCATCGTAAGGGCGATTTGGTATTGTAATGTTTCTGGGTTCATAGATTCTTTTATTTAACCGGTGCTACAGACATTCCGCCCCGCTGGGGCTAGGGGGTTCCATGTGAGCCATCTGCTAC
>CAYOVC010000140.1:0-7106 GCA_964407305.1 uncultured Bacteroidaceae bacterium
AGGAATTTTGAAATTATTGGAGAAGCCTCAAAAAACCTAAGCGAAATAATAAAAGAAAAGTATCCTGATATTCCCTGGGAAGAAATGTACTATTTAAGGAACAGGGTATCGCATGAGTATTTTGGTGTAGATTATGAGATAATCTGGGATGTTGCAACAAATTATTTACCCGAAAATAAAACCCAGATTGATCAGATAATTGAAAAAGAAAAATAATGCACGACGGCATAACATCATGTTAAAGTCATAGCCGGCCCCACCTCTTTCCTTCGCGAGAACACCAATTTCAAAAAATTTCAGTAACTTTCATTCAAAGTTGTATGTTCGGCTACGCCTCTTAGATAGAACCGTTACCAGCAAAAACAGCACCCTAAGCCTAACAATTATGAAAATATATTACATCTTTGTTTTTTTCATTGTCTGTGCTGTTTTAGGATCATGTAAATCAGACCAATACAATTATTTTACAATAGATATAAAGGTTCCACCTACAGAATATGATTCTCTATCTTATTATTTGTCCCGAAATGGGTTAAGTGCGTATGGTTCATGGGAATTTAAAAAAGAGTATTTCGATTCTACAGGCAATATGCACCTGAGTATTGAAACAGAAGAAATCAACTGGCTATTTTTTACTTTTTCCCCCAATACTTATAAAGGTAATGCATATAAAAATCTAAACAGGGCTTTTCTACTTGCACAGCCGGGAAAACACTATTCCTTAGTTTTCGATTCAACTTATAAATGGCTTTTTAAGATAAGTGGCGATTATGATGTAGCTCAGAATCTATACAATGTATTTAACCATACCCATGGTAGCTTAATGAGAACCTGGAGAACAAATTCTGACACGCTGCCCGAAGTATTACTTAAACATCTTGAAGATTCAATCAAGCTTTCAATACAACCGTTTAAAGAACTCTTTCAAAATGGAAAAATAGACAGCACTTTTTACTTCACTGCATACAATCATATAAAATATACCCAGGCAGATGCTTTATTAGATTATATTCCCACCAGAATATGGTTATCTGAGAATCCAAAACAAGCGAAACGTAAAAAGGATGCCACAACCCTCAATCTAACAGAAGAAGAAGTCGAGTTACTGGAAAAAAATGTATTTGATCGTTACCCAATTTCAAAACGTGAAGCTGGAATTTTACCCGGACTGGGATTTTATATTGATAAATATTTGAAATATAAAGTAAAAGCTGATAGTCTTAAAATCCATAAGGAAGGAACATTTCTTGCAAAATTAGATTTGGCCAATCTTGCTCAAAATTATTTAGAAGATGATCTAGCTGAGTTGTATTTTGCTCATCAATTCGGATCAGCACCAATGAATCCAGGGCCAGATTCATTAGCAACTTTCTTGTTCAAGGAATTTAAGAAATGCTATCCTGATAGTCATTTTATGCCTGGTGTTATGAGAAAAATTGAAGGCTTAACTAACTTTTATTCTGCATTCTATCCCGGTTTATATACTAAAAATGTAGATCAGGAATCTTCATTGAAAGCAAGCCAGCTATTTTTATCTCCGAAAATAAAAATTATACATGAAAATGACTGTATTACCTCATTGGATTCACTGTTACTTCAATTCAGAGGAAAAAACCTATTTGTAGATTTCTGGGCATCCTGGTGTCCTCCCTGTAGATATGAATTCAGGTTTGCAGACTCCTTGCATAGTTATCTTGAATCTCACAATATTGAAATGCTCTATATCTCAACGGACGAGGATGAAACTAAATGGAAGAACGTTTTAAGCAATTACGAATTGACAGGATATCATTTTAGAGCTTCTAATCATGAATTGAGGGATGAGCTGCGTGAGATTGTCGACTTTGTTCCCACTTACATGATTATTGATAGTACAGGTAAAATATTGAATTATGATGCTGAAATGCCACACACAAAATCGGTACTTTATAATCAGATAAAAGAAACATTAAAACTCCAAGAGTGAGATACTGCTGCCAATAAAAAGGACACTGGCGGCCTGCAAAGCTAGTCGCGGTATGCCGGGGGCCCAGCGCTGAGTAAATGTTGAACTATGGCAAGGTGGCAGAAAATGTTTTGCATCTAAAATGTCAGGTTAAAGCTGACATTCTTACTACGGTATAAATAGAATCAAACCTGCCTGAACCAATGATGAACGAAAGACTTGCAGCCAATTTCTATACCCGCGATGTGCTGGAGGTGGCACCGGCTCTGATCGGAAAGCAGATCGTGCGTGTGATGCCGGATGGTGAAACGGTTGGCTTTATCATCGCCGAGACCGAAGCATACCGCGGCACCGACGACCTGGCGTGTCATGCCAGCAAGGGGATAACCCCGCGCACCCGGGTGATGTTCGAACAGGGCGGACTGCTCTATATGTACCTCGTCTATGGCATGCACTGGATGCTTAACGTGGTAACCTCGGTAAAGGGCGATCCGCAGGCGGTGCTCATCAGGGGTGTGGAGGAGGTGCCGGGACCGGGACGTGTAACGCGCAGGCTGGGGCTCGACCGGTCGTTCAACGAGGAGAGCCTGCTGCAATCCGGCCGTATTTGGATCGAGGAGACAGGGGCAGCACTCGCCTACACCACCCATCCGCGTATCGGGATCGACTACGCCGGCGAATACTGGAAAAGCCGGCCCTGGCGGTTTTTAGCCAGGGGTGGTGGTTGATGGAGAGATGGATTTCTAAACAATCAAAATGAAACCTGCTACTCTGTTAAAAATATTTATCTTTGCTTCCATTCAGTGTTCGTTAATAGAGTCGGAGTGGACAAACATTAATTATGTTGCCGGAACTGATGCCTGTACCTTCGAGATGTTTTTTCGGAAAAACCTCTTTGGAGGTGAGCGAAGGTACGAGTGAAAAACAACTGAAAAACAACTGAAAAATCGATTTAATAGGGATTTATACAAATGAAAAACTTCAGATTCTATAACCTGATTACAGGATGGGCGGTCTTTGCGATCGCTGCGGTCACCTACCTCCTCACCATGGAGCCCACCACCTCCTTCTGGGATTGCGGGGAGTTTATTGCAACAGCCTACAAACTGGAGGTCGGTCACCCGCCCGGGGCCCCGATGTTTATGATCCTCGGCCGCTTCTTTACCCTCTTCGCCGGTGGGAACGAGCTGCTGGTCGCCGCTACCATGAATGCCCTGTCGGCACTGGCGAGCGCCTTCACCATCCTCTTCCTCTTCTGGTCCGTCACCCACCTCGTACGGAAGCTTTACGGTGTCAACAAAATATACAACCTGGGCGACCTGGTTACCATCCTCGGTGCAGGGGCCGTTGCCGCACTGGCCTACACCTACTCCGACACTTTCTGGTTCTCAGCCGTGGAGGCGGAGGTCTATGCCACCTCCTCGCTGCTCACTGCCTTTGTCTTCTGGGCCATGCTCAAATGGGAGAACGTGGCCGACGAGCCCTATGCTGATCGCTGGATCGTGCTGATCGCCCTTTTCATCGGGATATCGATCGGGTTTCACCTGCTCAACCTCCTGGCCATACCGGCACTCGTCTTTATCTACTATTTCCGGAAATATACCTTCAGCATCAAGGGGTTCCTGCTAGCCATCGGTGTATCGGTGGCGATCCTGGCCGTTATCCTGGAGGTGGTGATCCTCGCATTTCCGTATATCGCATCACGCTTCGAGCTGATGTTTGTCAACGGCATGGGACTCCCGTTCTATTCGGGCGTGATCTTCTATATGCTGCTTGTATTCGGACTGATTATCTTCGGGATCTACCGCACACATAAAAAGAGGAAAGCAATCTGGAACACACTGTTTCTATCACTCTTCGTGATCATGGTAGGCTACTCCTCCTATGCGGTGATCGTGATCCGCTCGGTGGCCAACACGCCCCTCGATGAGAGCAATCCGGAGACCATTTTTTTGTTAAACAGCTACATAAACCGCGAACAGTACGGCGACCGTCCGCTGTTCCGTGGCGCCTACTTCAATGCCCGTCCGTCCGCTGTGGAGCAGGGCAATCCGACCTATTACAGGGAAGGTGATACATATGTTCCCGTTGAAAAGGACCGGAACTATAGCTATCCCAATGAGATGGAAGGATTCTTCCCCAGGCTCTGGAGCAGTCAGGACCGCCACGCAGCCGAGTACATGTACTGGGGGAAGCTGCGTGAGTCGAACCTCTACAGCGTTCGTACCGATGCCAATGGTCAGCCCATCACCGGTCGCATGGGAGAGGTGCAGTTCGACAGGAACGCCCCCAAGGCGCCCCCTACATTTGCTGAGAACATGCGGTTCTTCTTCAGATACCAGGTGGGCTATATGTACCTCCGCTACTTCATGTGGAACTTTGCGGGAAGACAGAACGACCTGCAGGGACACGGGGAGCTGCACAAGGGGAACTGGCTCAGCGGGATAAAATTCATCGACGAGGCAAGGCTCGGTCCGCAGGACAACCTCCCGGAATCGGTGAGCCACAGCAAGGCATACAACAGGTATTATATGATCCCGCTGCTGTTCGGACTGATCGGGATGGTGTTCTACTTCAGGCGGAGGTGGGATGATGCGTGGGTGGTGACCCTGCTGTTTATCCTTACCGGACTGGCCATTGTGGTATACCTGAACCAGTCGCCCATGCAACCGCGGGAGCGCGACTATGCCTACGCCGGCTCGTTCTACGCCTTTGCCATCTGGATCGGCCTGGGAACAGTGGCGATCATTGAGTACCTGCGGAAAAAATGGCGATCCGCCGTTATACCCTTCGGCGTTACACTGGTTTCGCTGGTGGCGGTGCCCGGACTAATGGCGGTGGAGAACTGGGACGACCACGACCGGTCGGGAAGATACACCACGCGGGCGCTGGCGAGAAACTATCTCAATTCGTGCGATGAGAACGCGATCATCTTCACCAATGGCGATAACGATACCTTCCCGCTCTGGTACATCCAGGAGGTGGAGGGGTTCCGCACCGATATCAGGGTGGTGAACCTGAGCTACCTCACGGCCGACTGGTACATCGAGCAGATGATGCATAAGTTTTATGAATCTGACCCGCTGCCGCTCAGCATGAGCAAGGAGCAGTACAGGCACGGGCGGCGCGATTACGCCTACCTGGTGGAGAGCTCCAACACGCTGATCAGGCAGAAGTACAGGGATAACGAGGAGAAGCACCGCGATGAGGTAATGCGGCTGTATGAGGATGCAACGAAGCTCGTGGAAAGCTCGCGGCTGCCGGCGTCACACCCGGGCGATTATAAGGCGTTTGGTGAACTGCGTGACAAAATGGATCCATTCAGGTTCTATTCTTACCTGCGCGCCTTTAATAACGACGAGGTGATCCAGCGGATCAGGATCGACAGGGAGGAACTGCAAAGGGTGATGTCCGGACTGGAGGAGCGGATACGGATCATCGATGCCGACTATGCACCGTTGAAGGATGCGATCGGCTTCCTGGCGACCGACGACCAACGGTTCAGGGATAACAGGTACTTTATTCCGGCACGGAAATTTGTGATCCCGGTCGATACGGCAAACCTCAGCGATGCTGTAAAGACCGATGCAGTGAAAAAGGTGCTGGTTGACGAGGTGCGGTTCAACCTGGAAAACGATGTGATCTACAAGAACAGCATCGCACAGCTCGATATGATCGCCAACAACAACTGGGAGCGGCCGATCTATTTCTCCAATACGATCTCAGCCGATAATTTCCTCGGACTGGAGAATGCGTTTGTGCAGGAGGGACTGGCATACAGGCTGGCACCGGTGCATGTGGAGGACCCGACGAGCATCGGACTGGTGGATACGGAGCGGATGTATAAGCGGTTGATGGAAGAGTTTGAGTGGGGACGCCTGAATGAGCCGGATGTGTTCATGGATGAGAACAACCTCAGGATGACGATCAAATACCGCTACACCTTTGCAACACTGGCCCGTGCCCTGGCCGATGAGGGCGATAACGAGCGTGCGCTGGAGGTGCTCGATTACTGCATGGAAAATATGCCGCATGCGCAAGTACCGTTTAACTTCTCCGTAGTGCCGCTGATACAGAGCTATTACGCTGCCGGAGCGATCGACAGGGCGCTGGAGATCACCGAAAAGCTGGAGGAGGTGACGGAGAAGGAGCTCGATTACTATACGAAGGTGATACGCGCGAAACCTTCGAAAGCACCGAAGATGCAGAACGATTTTCTGCAGGCGATCCGTGACCTGAACACCCTCGGCAGCATCGCGATGGGGTACGGGGAGACGGAGGTGTCGAGGCGACTCCAGGAGAAGGTTGACACGTATGTTCCCGTGTTTGAACAATACTTCAGGTTCTAGATGCTTATTGCACGGATACCTCCTATGCTGGAAAGGATCTTCAGGTCGCTTACCTGGAGCGTTCCTGTAGAAGATAAAACCGTGTATCTTACTTTTGATGACGGACCGACGCCGGTGGTGACAGCCTGGGTGCTCGACCAGCTGGAGAGGTTCGATGCGAGAGCGACCTTCTTCTGCCTGGGGTGCAACGTGGAGAAGCATCCGGATATCTTTGACAGGATCCGTGAGACGGGGCATGCTGTCGGCAACCACACCTGGTCGCATAAAAAAGGGTTCAGAAGTTCAGTTGACAGCTACGTGGCGGATGTTGACCGCGCGGGGGAGCTGATCGGTTCGAAGCTGTTCAGGCCGCCCTACGGACGGATCCGGGGATCGCAGGTGAAGAGACTCAGGGAACGTTACCGCATCATCATGTGGAGCGTGCTGAGTGTGGATTATGATAGCAGATTGAGCGGTAGTCAGGTGGTACGGAACGTGCTCGACAATGTCCGGCCGGGCTCAGTCATCGTGTTTCACGATTCGGTGAAGGCGCGTAAAAACCTGTATGAGGCATTGCCGGTGGTGCTTGAGCAGTTGAAGACTCAGGGGTACAGCATGGAGGCATTGCCCTGGCAGTGATCTGATGGCCCTTGCTTGCTGCCGGGTAGGGAATCCTGCACTATCCCGTAATGATTGGTGCCAGGTGCACCCAGGCGATCAGTCCGAGCCAGATCCAGATAAGGAGTTCCTGGCTCCAGTGGTTCCGGCGCCGGTAAAAATAGTTGGAGAAGAGGTAGGACAGCGGTAGTGCGAGGACAACTGCCATTTCACTT
>CAYOVC010000141.1:0-7038 GCA_964407305.1 uncultured Bacteroidaceae bacterium
AAAGATCAGCGCTGCAATGGGGGGAACCACGACCACACCGGCATCGGATCCGATGTTCCCGCAGGCTCCGATAATAAAGATGACCGGGAAAATAATTTTTTTTGGTGTAGCAAAGGCAATGTTACGCATGATGATGGTTAGCAGACCACTTTGCTCAGCAATGGAGACACCCATTAACATTACGAGAACGAGTCCAAGCGGTGCGAAGTGGGCAAAATTGGTTACCAGGCTCTGTAAGAACCAGCGTAGCCCGTCGCCGGTGGCAATGTTCCTGGCAGTGATTTCAGCACCCGTACCGGGCTGCGTGGCGCTCACATCGAAAAAGCTTGTTACGGCACTGGTGATGACGATGATCACGCAGATCCATACGAACATCCAGAAGGGATGGGGGAGTTTGTTTCCCACAATTTCGATCCAACGCAAAACACCGGTCGCAGCAGGAATGTCATTCATGACGTTACTGTCGTCCGGAAAACTGTTCTGCTCAGCCCCTGCGGCCGATTTACCTGTTTTATCAGATGACTCTTTGCTCATTCTTCAAATTGTTTATTGGTGCCGGAACAACCCTTTTTCACAGGGCATTACTTTTGCTGTTTCGGTTTCGTTGCATAACCAACGTCCCGTCTGTGCATCAGCACTGTCCTCAAGGCCGCTAAAATATAAAGTATTATTTCATCAGCAAAATATATTTTCAGTTACCGCAGGTCGCATGGCTCTTCCTTTTGATCATATATTTTGTTTACCTACCTTTGAATAAACGATGCATATGAAAATATTTCCTGCTGAAAAAGTAAAGATCATTGATCAGTACACCATTGAAAATGAGCCAATATCTTCTATTGATCTGATGGAGCGCGCTGCCACAAGACTGAAGGATTGGTACGTTCGGCGGTTTCGTATTGACAAGAAAGTGCTTGTATTTGCTGGTCCGGGTAACAATGGGGGAGATGCCCTGGCACTGGCCAGGATGCTGGCTGACAGACATTACAGGGTTGCGTGTTACCTGGTAAGCGGATCAGGTAAGCTTTCGAAAGATTGCGACATCAACCTCGGGCGACTAGAAAAGTCAGGACTGGTAAATATTCAGAAAATTCGTTCATCAGACAGTTTTCCTGTTATTGAACATGGGGATGTTGTTATCGACGGAATTTTTGGATCCGGACTGAGCCGTATTGCTGAGGGGATCTACAGAGAAGTGATTACTCATATCAATCGTTGTGAGGCTACGGTTTTTTCTATTGATATACCAAGCGGACTTTTTGGTGAGGATAATAGCAAGAATGATCCGGAAGCGATCGTGAAAGCCGATTTTACCCTGACCCTCCAGTTTCCCTTTCTCTCCTTTTACTTCATAGAAAATGAGTGTTATACAGGCAAATGGGTGGTGCTGGATATTGGACTGCACCCGGTGATTATTGAACAAACTGCAACGGGGTATACAATGACTGAGAGGCAGAAGGTTGCCGCTATGCTGCCTGTAAGGAAAAAATTTGCGCACAAAGGCACATTTGGTCATGCCCTGGTCATTGCCGGTTCATCGGGTATGATGGGGGCGGCGTTGCTAACTGGTGAAGCGGCACTAAGAACTGGCGCCGGACTGGTAACACTGCATGTGCCAAAGGCCGGATTCAGGGTGGTACAGACAGCATTTCGTGAGGCGATCGTTAGTCTTGATCGAATGGATGATTGTTTCAGTGAACCGCCTGAGACAGAAAAATATCCGGCGGTGGCAGCTGGTCCCGGATTAGGTATGGACGATAAAAGTGTGAAGGGATTGAAAAAACTGCTGGAAAAGGTGAATGGTCCAATGGTGATCGATGCTGATGCGCTGAATATGATCGCAGCGAACCCTGCGTTCACCGGGCTCATTCCGGAAGGCTCCATTCTTACACCCCATCCGCTTGAGTTTGACCGGCTCGCCGGGGAGTCCCCTGACGGATGGAGTCGACACCTCAAGCAGATAGAATACGCTGTTAAACATAAAGTCATCGTTGTATTGAAGGGAGCATTCACAGGGATCTCATTTCCCGATGGCACCTATATCTTTAATCCAACCGGAAATCCCGGAATGGCCACAGGAGGAAGCGGGGATGTGCTAACAGGAATTATTGTATCTTTGCTTGCACAGGGATTGTCACCCGGGCGGGCAGCAATAAGCGGGGTATTTTTACATGGGTTGGCAGGAGACCTGGCTGCGGAGAAGCTCAGCCTGGAATCGATGATTGCGGGTGATATCATAAGCAGCCTCGGAGATGCGTTTAAAAAAATAAAAGCTGTACTGTTCCTGCATGAAGGCCGTATAGGGACTGTAACACAGTGATACAATAACACCAGACTATTACGGAATACAGGAGGTACAGGAGGCTGAGGGCCCTGGATTCCTCCATATAATGTAACTATGATGATAAAAAGAAAACAGATATGTTATCTGGGCGTTGCAGCGACGCTGCTGTTGATGGTTTCCTGTTCAACACCGGGACGTTTTATTGTAACCGGATTGGGCTATGAACCCGGAGAGGTAAAAGAGACAACCATCTATGCACTGCCTAAAACCGGATTGAAGATCGGGATCGGTTATCAGAAAGAACTTTTTATACCCGGTCCCTATGCCGATTATGCAGAGCGTATGCTGGGTATCGATGGCGTGCAAAAGACAAGAACTGAACGATATACTTTGGCCAATGTAAAAGTTGCAACCACTACCGAACCGGATGGAGATGCTTTTTTTACTGTTAATACACTTGAGGGCGAGATGGGCAGGGAACTACTTGAAAGATTGGGAGCGAGGGAATTGGTGCTTTTGGGGGATTATCTGACAGAGATGGATATTGCTGCTCATCCATACGGGGGGAGGGAAAACAGAATTTTCTTTAAGGATGTCACGATGCAGTCCAACATCGAGGTGCAGGAGCGAACCATTTACAAGACACTGATAACAGACACCTCTTTTGTGCGTGTTCCTGTAACAACACAGCAGATGGAACGAAAAACCCTGGAGAAGAAGGCTGAAGAGGCTGCAAAACTGATCCTTGAGATCAGGTCGGACCGCTATTACCTCTCTGCAGGACTGGTTGATCCGCTGCCTGCCGGCTTTGATCTGAAAACGGCGATTCAGGGACTCGACCGGCTCGAAGGGGAGTCCCTCTTTTTGTTAATTGAAAAATCCTATACAGAGCAATTTAAAAAGGAGTATTATTATATCCCCGCCGGCACATCATCAGAAGAGCGTTTTATTCTTGATCGCTTCTCAACCGCTCGTGGAATTGCTGATCCGGAGGGAGAGATCATTGAAGTGGTAGTAAGGCCTTCCGGTAATACAAAAAGTTTCAGAAACCTGTTACCACAGGTTCCGGAACCGGAATCATATAACAGGATATACTACAGGGTACCCGAAATATGTGAAGTTGCCATTGTCCATGACGCTGGAACACTTCTTAGTAAACGCGTTGGTATTTACCAGTCAGGTGCACTGATAAGCGAAAAAACAGGGGTATAAGTCCCTGGTGCGTAATCGTTACCTACTCGTTACAGTTTTGTGATACTGATCACCCTCACCTGTGTACGGTTGGTTGTTGAAACCCGGAAGAAGTAGACTCCGGGGTTGTATGGCGACATTTCAAACTGGATCACATCACCCGGAAAAACCTGTTTATACTGCTCCTGGCTGACCAGCCTGCCATGAACATCCTGCATTTCAATGAAGAATTCCGTTGTCTCAGGCAGGTCGAACCTGACCCTTAACTCATCGCGAACAGGATTGGGGTAGGCAGTGATCTGCCACCTGATGGGAACAGCTGCGAATCCCACATCCGTGAGGAATGATTGTTGAAAACCCTGGGTGAGGATGATGTCGCCCTGCGTCAGTGTTGTAACCGCAACCTCTCCGAGTGTCCAGGAAAGACTAATGGTGCCTGCTTCGGAATAATTGCCTGCGGAGGCGATCACCGTGGGAGAAAGCTCAATATTTTGTCCATGTGTATAAGCACAGGCAAAAAGAGCAGCGAAAATGAACGGCAAAATTCTTTTCATGATTCGAGTATTTATCCAAATGTCATAAAAAACTACTATAT
Organism: uncultured Bacteroidaceae bacterium; assembly: GCA_964407305.1. Classification (GTDB taxonomy): domain Bacteria; phylum Bacteroidota; class Bacteroidia; order Bacteroidales; genus M55B112. The sequence goes on from CAYOVC010000141.1 coordinate 4,071, forward strand.
AATCAAGAGATTATGAAATAATTAACATCTGACGGATCTGATTATTATTGCTTGTGACCCAGTTTTATCGATGCCGGAATGTAACATGTACGCTTAAATAACAACTTTTGAACCGGATTGGTTGCATATGGTATTATACGCATAAAGTGTAAAAAAAGTTTGGGGTTAATGATAAACAGGTTGTTTTCACTGACGAGGAATTGTTTAGCGTCCGGTAATAAAAAAAGGGCCGAATAATTCCGGCCCTTTTTGCTTGTCTTTACCTGGTGCAGTTATTTTTCAGGAGTCTCTTCTAGCAGGGCCACTAGAAATTCCCAGAATTTACCTACCGTTTCAATGTTTACCTTTTCATCCGGTGAGTGAGGGAACCTGATGGTGGGTCCGAAAGAGATCATATCCAGGTTTGGATAGACACCTCCAAGCAGGCCACATTCAAGTCCGGCATGAATCGCTTTGATTTCCGGTACTTTACCGAAGCGTTTATTGTATACATCCAGGGATGTTTTCAGAACCGGGGAATCCATATTCGGCTTCCATCCCGGGTAGGCGCCCTCGAGCGAGATGCTGGCACCTATGAGATGGTAAATGGCTGCAATGCGCCATGCCGTTGCCTCTTTGGCGGTATCGACAGAACTCCTGGTAAGACACCTGACAGTAAATTGGCCATCTTTCAGTTCTACAACTGCAACATTATTAGAGGTTTCAACCAATCCGGGCATAGAGGCGCTCATTCGTTCAACACCATGTGGGGTAGCAAATACTGCACGGATCATTTTGTACTGATCATCTGCCGCCGCAACTTTCTCAGGGGTATCCGTTTTCTTCACCCCGAATGAAATATCGGGGTCGGTTTCGGCAAATTCATTGCTGTACATTGTGTTATAATTGTTGACAAAAGACTCAAATTTCTCTGTCTTTTCAACCGGTAGAACAATGACAGCGTAAGATTCACGGGGGATGGCGTTCCTGAGATCGCCTCCGCCGGCTTCTGCCAGCCGTATGCCAAAGTCAGATTCCGCCTGCATCAAAAAACGAAACATGATCTTGTTTGCGTTGGCACGGCCAAGTGGAATGTCAATACCGGAATGGCCCCCTTTCATTCCCTTTGCTTCAACCCTGAATGCAGTCAACCCTGAAGGTGTATCCTCCTCTGCATATTTCATCTCTGCATTGATATCAATTCCCCCTGCGCATCCTACATACATCTCACCTTCATCTTCTGAGTCCATATTAATGAGGATATCACCATCCAGCAGTCCGGGCTTTAACCCAAAGGCACCGGTCATACCAGTCTCTTCATCAATGGTAAAGAGTGCTTCAACCGGACCGTGCTTCAGGTTTTTTGACTCCAGGACGGCCATTGCAGCGGCCACACCAATGCCATTATCGGCCCCAAGGGTTGTGCTGTCGGCGGTAACCCACTCACCATCAATCACACATTGGATCGGATCTTTTTCAAAATCGAAATCCTTGTCTGAATTTTTCTGTGGAACCATATCGAGGTGGCCCTGCAGAACAACTGTTTTTCTGTTCTCCATACCTGCCGTTGCAGGCTTTTTGATAATTACATTGCCTACTTCGTCGACCAGGGTTTCAAGACCCAGGTTTTCGCCGAATTTTTTCATGAATGCTATGACCCCGGCCTCCTTTTTTGAAGGTCTTGGTATTTGTGTAAGGGCATAGAAATTCTTCCAAACTTCGGTTGGATTTAGTTTTACTATTTCACTCATTGTATGATCATTTTTTAGTTGATACGTACAAGGACGTATAGACATTAAATATGCATGTGTATTCTTCATAAACAATTATTCCCCTTTCTCATCTGAAGGCAGCTCCAACCCAAACTTCTGTCTTTCATCTGCCTGTTTTAGTTTGAATGACAGGAAGATGGATATCACACCGCAGAGCACAAGAATCAGGATCGGGATCCTGTAGTCATAGTAATTCAACATTTCATTCGACTGCATTATCTTGATTAACGCACTGATCTCGCCACTGGTAAGGCTGCCGGTGGTTGCAAGACTTTCCTTGATTTCAATGAGAAACTCCTGGTCGATAGATCCGGCAAAGTCATCGGCTCGTACCTTAATCTCTTCAATGATATTATCCAATCGCAGCATGACCTCATCTTTAGGCTGTGACTCTGTTACCTCCATCTCTATTCTTATTTCATCAATTTCAGCTTTGGTATCAGCATTCACAGGAATGGCAATCAGCAACGCACCAATACCCCAGAAGAATAGTCCCAGTCCCCAGTTCTGAACAGTGAACATGGAGGCATATGCTGTACCCAAGCGGTTTTCCGCAACAATTTTCGCAACAGAGGGCCACATGGCAGCAGGCACCAATGAAAAGGCAATACCAAGACTTAAAAGTCCCATATAGGCAAACATAGGTTTGTTGGACAGAGCCAGCGAAAGGTGTGCAAATATCAGCAGCAATGCTCCAAGCATCATCAGGGATGCTGCTTTACCGCGCTTATCAACGATGCTTCCGAAAATCGGTGTGAAGATGATCGTTCCGAGTGGGATAAGTGCCGATGTTTTCGGACCGTTTACCAGCCAGAGACCGATCATTTCACGGTTCATATAAACAATCACTGCAAACAGGGAGAGGATGATTACCCTTGCAAGGTTCTTTTGAGGAACCCCTTTAATGTAGTTGGGAATTAGTGTGATGCCAAGTGCGAAGATGAAGACCACAATATAGACAAATGCGTTTCCGGTGGCCTCGCTTCCGAACATCACAACAGAAGCTCCCTCTGGAAGGATATATGAAAATCCGAATTTATTTACAAGAAGGTCGGGTGCATATTGAATAAACGGGAACACTGCAGAATAAAATGCAACACATAGAAGTGCTATGTATAAAAATGAACTATTCTTAGCAAGTTTCACCAGGTCACTGAATTTGAAATCTTCTGAGGTGTCTGCTTTCGCTTCAGTGGCCGAATGGGGATCATTTGCTG
>CAYOVC010000142.1:0-7033 GCA_964407305.1 uncultured Bacteroidaceae bacterium
AAGGGGATGGGGAATATCCATCCTGTCGTTTAGCTGAAGTATTTTTTCATTGATACGCTGACTTTCGTATACACTGCTGTCTCCCCCCCCGGGATGAAAGTTCCACTGCGCAGATGTCAGACCGATAATTTCGATTTTCGGATCCATGATTGCATAGGTGATCGCAAACAGATCATCAATCTCATTGCCCGTGTCGGAGTCGATGATCATCGAGACAGCTTCCGGCCTTGTTATTCTTTTACCATAGGTAACCACTGTGATTACGATGGAAACAACTACACCCAGTATCAGAATGCCTTTGATAACCCTCCAAATTTCCCGTTTGAGCCTGCTGAAGAATCCCATATTTATAGATTTTAATTATTGAATCATTTATTTATATCCTTTTGCCTTTGTCCTTCTGAACTATCACTCCTCAATGAGGTGGGGTTCATTCTGCAAATATAATAGCTTCTGGTATGGATCACCGGTTTTCCCTTGCAGAATTAAATGAGGGTGCTAACTTTACAGGCAAATCAATATTCAATGGAAATAATAAAAAATGCTTTTGGAACGCTTCCCGATGGCAGGGAGGCTTTTTTATTTAGTCTGAAGAATGACGCAGGCATGGAGGTGGATATCACCAATTATGGAGGAATTATCACTTCAATTCGTATACCCGACAAGAAAAAAGAACCGGGAGATGTGGTCCTGGGATTTAATACCCTGGAGGATTACCTCAGAGAACATCCCTATTTTGGAGCAATTGTGGGAAGGTTTGCCAACCGGATCGACAAAGGACAGTTCACGCTTGAGGGAGAAAAGTACAAGCTTGCTCAGAACAATGGTCCGAATCATCTGCATGGCGGCATCCGCGGCTTCGATAAGGTGTTATGGACCGCAGCCACAGAGAAAACCACGGAATCCATTTCGCTGAAGCTGGGCTATGTGAGCGAGGAGATGGAGGAGGGGTATCCCGGTAACCTGATGGTTGAAGTGGATTATACCCTGAATGATCAAAATGAACTGATGATCTCCTACAGGGCCACAACCGATAAAGCCACGCATGTAAATCTCACCAACCATTCCTACTTCAACCTGAACAATTGCATGGGGGATATATTTGAACATGAACTGATGATTGATGCCGACACAGTTACTGAGCTGAATGAACACTCCATACCCACAGGAAAACTTCTGAAGGTCGAGGACACCTGCTTTGACTTTCGATCAGCAAAACCTATCGGACAGGATATCACAGAAACAGAACCCGGGTACGATATCAATTACATTGTTAATAGCTATGACGGGGACATTAAACGGATCGCAACGCTCTATCATGAGGATACCGGGCGGTCGATGGATGTACTTACCACCCAACCGGGCGTTCAGCTCTATACCTCTAATTATGTAGACGGAATAAAAGGCAAGGAGGGAATCATTTACCACAAACACTCCGCTGTATGCCTGGAGACACAGCATTTTCCTGACGCGCCCAATCAACAATCCTTTCCGTCAACTGTTTTACATCCGGGAGATGAGTACTTCCAGGTAACCATCTACCGCTTTAAATGGTAAAGGGATTGAAAAAAATTTTTATATTTTTTTTGGGATTACTGCCTGCTGCTTTGTTCGGACAGCACCATCATTCTTGTCCGCTGAATCATCACCTGCAGAAGGTGTATGAAAATCCGTTGTATGACCAGTATCTGTCTCATTATGATGTAAAATTCTACCACCTGGGTCTTGAGGTTTCCAATATGAATACCTTCCTGGATGGCTTCACAGCAATCCTCAGTGAAGTGGTCGAAGACCTGGATACCATCGTTTTTCAGTTGAACGGGGAATTGGAAATCTCTGCTGTGGAGGTGAATGGAACAAATATTCCTGACTATTTGCATCATGATGAGGTCGTTTATATACCTTTTGTCGCCACCGCCGGAGAGATGGTTTCGGTTCAGATTTTTTATAGCGGAACAGCAGGGAAGGAACGAGGCTTCTTTGCCGGAATTACATCAGCTTATGATAACACCAACGAGCAGTGGGTAACCTATACCCTGTCGGAACCCTTAAACGCATGCGACTGGTTCCCTGTGAAACAGGTTTTATCTGACAAGGCGGATTCAGTTTGGGTGGACCTGATTTGTGACAGGAACCTGATGGCGGGCTCTATTGGACTGCTCGAAGAGATTGAGCAACTTCCGGAAAACAGGCACAAGTTCAAGTGGAGATCCAATTATCCGATCGCCTATTACCTGATATCCCTGGCAGTGGCAGATTACCGCGACTACTCTTTTAATGCAGCGCTCTCTGACAGAAATGATTCGGTACTGGTGCAAAATTATATCTACGATGATGACAACTATTTTTCGACGTGGAAAGATAGGATTGACAGGACGGGTGATTTGATTACCCTCTTTTCCGACATGGTACTGGATTACCCGTTTGCAAAGGAGAAATATGGGCATGCAGTGGCCCCGATGGGAGGAGGAATGGAGCACCAGACCATGTCGACCATGGCCAATTTTAATTTTAACCTGGTGGCACATGAGCTCGCACATCAATGGTTTGGAAACAGTGTGACCTGCGGTACGTGGCAGGATATCTGGATCAACGAGGGGTTTGCCTCATATATGGAATACATCGCACTGGAAAACCTGAGTTCCAAAGAGTCTGCGGATAATTGGATGGAGTATGCCATGACACTGGCCTTCGGGAAGAGCGGCTCAGTATATGTACCGGAAGGCGAAGCGGAGGATGTGTACAGGGTTTTTGATTATGGACTGAGTTATAAAAAGGGAGCAGTGCTGTTGCATATGATCAGGTATGAGCTGAATGATGATGCGCTTTTTTTTGAGGTTCTGAAAACCTATTCAGAAATGTACCGGGACAGCGTAGCAACTGCTGTTGATTTCCGGGAGGTGCTTGAAAATGTCAGCGAAAAGGATTTTACCTGTTTCTTCGACCAGTGGTATTATGGGAAAGGGTATCCTACATTTCAACTTTTAGGACGTGTTGAAGATGACACCCTGTATGTGCGAAGTCAGCAGGTAGCCTCAGACACAGGAACACCCTTGTTTATCATGCATTTCGACCTGTCCGTGGAAACCAATGAAGGGACAATGCTCTACAGGCTTTTCCAGGAGACGAATGACCAGGTTTTTACCATACCAATGGATGCGTTTGTGGTCGACATCCAATTTGATCCTGAAAAGAGATTGCTGGCCCGTGGCATTAGTCAAATGGCATTGCCGGAGGGCAGGGATTACCTCCTTGGGCCCAATCCGTTCGGACAATCGGTCACTTTAAAATTCCGGAATCCTGACACTGATATTATTCTGCAGGTTTTCGACATGGAGGGTAAAAACCTGGCAACACATGAAGTCTCTTCCAACCCTTATGAGATGGATCTTTCCGGTCTGGTTGACGGACCATATATTTTAATGATCAATGGTCCCTGGGGTGTGCACAAGGAGAAGATACTAAAGATCAAATAACCCCGATCTTCTTGGCTCCGTCGCCTACTTCCGCAATGTAGAAATCGGCTTTCAAACCAATTTTCTTCTCATAGTTTGTCCCGACAGTTTCAATGAAATCGTCGATTGCCTCCTCTTTGACCAGGCTCACGGTGCATCCTCCAAATCCCGCACCGGTCATACGGCTACCTATGGTTCCGTCCACTTTGCGCGCCTCTTCAACCAACGTATCCAACTCCTTGCCGGTTACCTCATAATCGTCACGAAGCGAATCATGCGACCCATTCATTAACCTGCCAAACTCCTGAATATCACCTTCATTAAGTGCTTTAATGGCACGGAGGGTACGGTCGTTCTCGGAAATCACATGATGCGCGCGTCGTTTTACGACGTCATCGGTGATGTTTTCAGAAAGCTGATTGAACTCCTCCAGGGAGAGCCTGCTCAGATTGGGAATTGATTGTACCTTGCTGATCTCTTCAACGGCTTTTTCGCATTGCGACCTGCGTTCATTGTATTTCGAATCGGCCAGTCCGCGACGCAAATTTGTGTTGGTAATAACGATCTTAATTCCATCCAGTACCAATGGTACTTTTTTGTATTCCAGTGTTTCACAGTTCAGAAACAACGCATGGTTTTCGGCTCCCATGCCACTGGCAAACTGGTCCATGATGCCACAGTTGACCCCAACAAAATTATTTTCTGCTTTCTGACCGATTTTCACCAGGTCCATTTTTTCAATTTTGAATCCGAAGAGGTCATTCATGGCAGTGCCGGTGACCATCTCAATGGAGGCAGAGGAAGAGAGTCCGGCCCCATTTGGAATATCCCCAGAAAAAAGAAGATCCAGGCCCTCGATCTCCATGGCTTGCTTACGCAATTCATTGATAACACCCAACGGATAGTTCACCCACGCATTTCCTTTCTTTTCAAATGTATCATTGAGTGATATCTCATCACGGTGATCAAAGTTGGTGGTTGCAAACCTTACAACATCGTCGCCATTTTTCCTGGCAAGTAAATAGGTGCCGAATGACAATGCGCAAGGGAATACATACCCTCCGTTGTAGTCAGTATGTTCACCAATCAGGTTGACACGTCCGGGTGCGAAATAGGCGTGAATCTGATTCTTGTCCTCTCCGTAAAGTTCCAGAAATTTGCTTTTAAGCGTTTCAATTTTCATCATTTTTTGCTTTTTATGAATGGTCCGGTGGAAATCGCCAAATAATCATCCTCGTTTGAAATAAGGTGATTATGATGGCTCGTTTCATGTTTTTGTCAGCTAAATATTTGGCAGGCCAAATTTAGAAAAATATATCTTATCTTAAAATATATACCTTTGAATCCAATAAAAGGGAGGAACTGTTGAGCTATAAAAATTTGGGTTGATGAATCTATATAAGTTACGTATTAATACTTTTCTGCTTGGCTATTTGCCTGTCCTGATCATCATGATAATCATACTGGCTACAGGATCAAAAGGATCCATACACCTTTCAGTTAATAGTTATCACACTCCTTTTCTGGATACCCTTATGACTTACTGGACCCTGTTTGGGGACGGGCTGCTGATGCTGATACTTATCTTTGCAATGCTGCTGGTCTCATTCAGATATTTTTTTGTTGCCCTCACTGCCTTCACCTTGTCAGGCGTGATTACACAACTTTTTAAACGTTGGTTATTCAGCGATTTACCTCGTCCGGTAAAGCACTTTGAGATACTTGGATCTGAATATGAACTTTACCTTGTTCCCGGTGTAGAGGTAAACAACTGGTTCAGTTTCCCATCGGGACATACAGCTACCGCATTTGCTGTTTCATTTGCACTGGCTCTGCTTATAAGGTCAAAAACGGGTCAGGCCGCTCTCTTACTGATTGCAGTTGGTGTTGGTTACAGCCGTGTTTACCTGTCACAGCATTTTCTCGTGGATGTGGTTGCCGGTTCACTGCTGGGGATTTTGGCAGGATGGCTGGCCTGGATCATCTTCAAAAGAATAGATAGAAGCTGGCTCGACAGATCGATTTATAACCTGATCAGGAGATGAGAATAACACTGCAACCATGGATGTTTGTTTTGGTTATCACGCTTTACGGATTGATCTTTTTATTGCCTTTTACCGGCTCGGTACACCTGTTTGATTGGGATGAGATCATCTTTGCCGAATCGGCGCGGGAAATGATCATTAGTGGCGATTACCTGTCTGTGACCATTAATTATGAGCCTTTTTGGGAAAAGCCACCGTTTTTTATCTGGTTACAGGTGATCTCAATGAAAATATTTGGTATCAATGAATTTGCTGCACGTTTTCCAAATATCATTGGAGGAATACTTACCCTGCTATCTATTTATCTGGTTGGCAGAAAGATACATGATGAAAAATTCGGATCGCTTTGGGCTCTCGCCTATGGCTGTTCCCTGCTGCCATTCTTCTATTTTCGCACAGGTATTATCGATCCGTGGTTTAACCTCTTTATTTTTAATGGAATCGCTTTTTTTATTTTTTACCTTCTACCGGAGCGGTTTCCCCGCAGCTATCTGAATGTAGCGATTTCTGCATTTTTCCTGGGTCTGGCCGTCTTAACGAAAGGTCCGGTAGCAGTATTGATCTTTCTGCTGACATTCCTTATTTACCTGTTTGCTGTTCGGGGAAAACTAACGGTCCGAATCCAGCATGTACTTCTTTTTGTTATTGTGCTAACTGTTACAGGCGGTTTTTGGTATCTTCTCGCCATTCTCAATGGCAACATGGAGGTGGTCAGGGATTTTATTATATACCAGGCCGGATTGTTTTCCGACGATTTTGCCGGTCATAGTGGATTTCCCGGCTTCCATTTTGTCATCCTGCTTTTCGGGGTCTTTCCGGCCTCGGTGTTGATGTTGAATGGATTTCAAAAGAAGAGGGAACCAGATAAACTTGCACAGATTTTCAGGCGATGGATGTATATACTGATGTTCCTTATATTGATCCTCTTCTCAATTGTTCAGACCAAACTGGTTCATTACAGCTCACTGGCCTATTATCCGGTAACCTTTCTTGCTGCGTGGGTCGTTTTTCAATGGTTGGAAAGGCGGATTGAGATCCGTAAGTGGCAGCTTGCTTTGCTCGGAATAATCTCTTTTATACTTGTCTTTATTACGGCCCTGATCCCTGCACTTCTAAGGAATCCTTCCATACTGGTGGAAAAATATGCCGACCGGATGACACCTTATGTGAAAGGTGTTCTCAGCGTTGATGCTGGCTGGGGGATCGCTGATTTCATACCGGCCATGGTTCTTTTGACAGGAACGGTATTTGCCATTTTCAGCATCAACAGAAGGGATTGGAGGGGCGTGCTGATTTTGTATGGCACATCCCTGCTTTTTACTTTTTCAATCATGGTGCTTTTTGTGCCAAAGGTTGAAGAGATGATCCAACGAACCGCAATCGACTTCATGAAAACGCACCAGTCTGAAGATGCGGATGTGATTACATTGGGATTTAAAAGTTATGCCCCGCTGTTTTATGGTGAATGGATGCAGGGGGATGTTCCTAGATCGGAAGAGCACACGTCTGAACTCCAGTCACGTGAAACGATCT
>CAYOVC010000143.1:0-7031 GCA_964407305.1 uncultured Bacteroidaceae bacterium
GCATTGGCCTTACTAACCTGGCAAAATTTGATATGCAATCCGAAAATTATGAATCAGCACGGGAAAAAATCATGGAAGCCCTCCAATTAGTTGAAGACAGAAAATTAGGGGCTATTAAATCTACAGTTATGGCTTCCTACGGGCAGTACCAAATGGAGATGGGAAATATCATGGAGGCAATATCAATTTTTAGGAAAGCTTTCGGAATTGCAAAGGAAAACAATGATATTAACGATGTGGCTTATTCTGCTATAAATTTGGCGGATCTGTATCTAAACACAGGCAAGCTGGATAGTTCAGTTTTTTTTGCCGAATATGGTTACGAGATTTCTCTAAGAAATAAATTACTTCCGGAAATCATTAAATCATCGAGGCTTATAGGAAAAATTCATGAACAGAAGAATAACCCCCTATTGGCGTTGAAGTATTATAGAATATTGGATAGCATTACCACTGTATATCAGGATTCATTAAATGTTAGCAGCAACCGGAATTTCGGTTATGGCTTTGAACTACAGCGAAAAGAAAATGAAAATAAAATGTTGCAAAATGAGGCAAGATTAAATCAACTTGAACTTGAGAAAAGGCAGGTACAGATTATAAAGCAGCGAATTATTTTGCTGTTTTCCGTTTTAATTGTTATTGCCTCAATTATCCTGGTTATCATCTTTACAAGGCAGGCAAGGGCAAAAACAAAAATGAATCAGTTATTGCAAGAAAAAAACAGGGGAATAACCGATGCGAATAAAAAACTTCAGGAAGAAAACGAATTTAAAATCAAGCTTTTCTCTATTGTGTCACATGATGTAAGGAGCCCTGTTGTAAGTCTTTACGAGTTGCTAAGATTCATAGAATTTGGTAATCTCGACAAGAAGACAATGGATCAGATTATGTCAGAATTATCAGAGAGAACAAGTCATACCATTAACCTGATAGATAATATTCTAATTTGGACGCGACAACAGATTTCAGGTGATAAGCCTCAATTGAAAGATTTCGATATTAGTGCAGTAATTGAAGATGTCGTTTCACAATTTCGGCTGAGTGCGGAGAAGAATGGAATACATCTTGAAAATAATGTGCCCGAGGATATCCATGTTTATGCCGATCCCAATGCAGCTTCTCTTGTATTCAGGAATCTTATATCAAATGCACTTAAATTTACTCAATCCGGAGGGACTGTATCACTCTCATGTGACGAAAGGGAAGAAAAGCAGGTTTTCACAGTAAGCGATACCGGACATGGAATAAAAGATGAGGATAAAGTTAAAATTCTCGATACTGAAACGCTCCACACATCCATAGGTTCCAGGGGTGAAAAGGGAAACGGTTTAGGCCTTCTGCTATGCAAGAAATATATTGAGCAGAACAATGGTAATATATGGTTTGAATCAGAGGAGGGAAAGGGAACTATTTTTTATTTTTCGTTTTTAAAATCTTAGATGCTGTATCTTAACCAAGCAGTGCTTGCAAGATAACGTCAATAAATGTCTTAGGCATCGACTTCCGTCAGTTGCTTCTGAAATATTGAATAATCTTTTAGTACTATTTTTTGATTGATTAGTAACATAATCAATTGCTTCTTTTTTGCAATTTTGTTTTATTATTAAACTGATCACATCAACAAAGCGATAACTATTTAATGAAGAAGGGGAGGTTTCGTGATTATTATTAATTTGCTATGAAAACACTTTGGTCAAAGAATTCTTTCAGAGAACTGTACCAACAAAACAAGGCCAAATGGTATTACCGAGTATTACCTGCTGTTCTCGAAATTCTGATCGTGGCCATGATTACATTTCTTATTCATTTGATTCTTTCCTGAGAGTAAAAACTCTATTTTCCGGGTTAACAATTATCACCCGCCAAAGTTTTATTATCTAATACCGTGTATCATCTTTCACGCTTTCTTTAATATATCTGCTATTGTAAATCTTTGGTGTCATACCAAATAACTCCCTGAATTTCTTGGTGAAATAACTCGGTTCTGAAAACCCAACCCTGTAACCCAATTCGGCAATGTGCAGTTGTTTTCCGCAACGAAGCATTTCCGCTGCTTTTTTTAACCGGATATTTCTCACAAATTCATTGATAGACTGGTTGGTTAGAGAGTTGATTTTCCTGTATAGACTTGCCTTACTCATTCCAATTTCCCGGCAGAATGTCTCCTGTGAAAACTCGGAATCCGATAAATGTTCTTCAACAATACCAACGGCTTTCTTTAAGAAGTCTTCCTCCCGTGTTGTCAGCTCAAGTCCTTGCGGAATAATATCGGAATCATATGCGATTTTTTCCCAGATCCTTTTTCTGCCGTCTATTATATTTCTTACCCTTTTTTCCAACACCTCCGTATTAAAAGGCTTGGCGATATAATCATCTGCTCCTGAATCCAAACCTTCAAGCTCGCTTTCGAGTGAACTTTTGGCGGTAAGCAGAATCACTGGAATATGATTGGTTCTGATGTCATTTTTAATTTTTTGGCAAAATTCCAGTCCGTCCATAACAGGCATCATGATATCTGAGATTATCAGATCGAATTTATTGTTTAGGGCCTTTTTTAATCCTGATTCACCATTGCCAGCAGTAGTAATCTGGTATTTTTCTGAAAGAATATCATGAATATATCCCAATAATTCAGTATTGTCGTCTACAACAAGAATATTGATGTTATCCTTTGTTGTGGATTTTTCAATGATTTTTCTTCCTATGTTTTTATTATAATCAGGATTGTAAGTGAGTACTTTACTATAATCTTTTTGAAATAGCTCATAACCTGTCTCGTCATCATGAACACGGTCATTTTTAAATGCATCACGGTAAACAGGTAAAAATATAACAAGCTTTGTTCCAAAATCCCGTTTGCTTTGGATAAAGATGGACCCGTGCATGAGTTCAATGAGGTCCCTGGTTAATGAAAGTCCAATTCCGGAACCTATTGAAGCATGCCGTTTACTGGAACTACTCTGATGGAATCTTTCAAATATTTTGTCAAATTCGGATTTGCTTAATCCTTCTCCACAATCGGCTATTTCGATAGATATATGCCTTTCATTCATTGTGTTTGTCTTTCGAATAGTTTTTATCTGATGCATATTTTTCGAGCAATATGCGAAAGCTGTTGGTGCCGTTTCTTTAGTATAGTCTTGTATAAGAATGCTAACTATACCACCCCTGTCGGTGTGCTTAAAAGCATTAATAAGTAAATTGGAAAGTGCTTTTTCAAGCATATCAGGGTCAAACCACATCTTTCGTTCGGCGATTTGTAGATACTCATAGAATCCGATTTGGTTTTCTTCAGCATAAGATTTAAACGAAACCAGGATATTGTTTATGAAAACCTCAAAATCGGAATAATAAACAGCCGCTTTTAGCTTGCCCACATCAATCTTGCGGATATCAAGAATTTGATTGACTAAATGTTGCATTCGGCTGGCATTTCTGTAAATCAGGTTCAGTTTATCCCTGAAAGCTATATTGGGTTCCAGGCGAAGAAGTCTTTCTAAAGGTCCTGTCACCAGGGTTAAGGGAGTTCGCAGCTCATGGGATATATTGATAAAGAAGCTCAGCTTCATTTGATCTATTGCCAGCCTGGCTCTTTCTCTTTCCCTTGAAATCGTGAATGCTTTGTAGGAAAAAAGTGCCGTTGCAATCAGGATGAGATAAATGCCAAAAGCCCACCAGCTTCGCCATGGTGGGGGTAAAACAGTCACCCTCATGCTTGCCGGTTCATTATTCCAAACCTGATCATCATTGGAACCTTTTACCAGGAAGGTGTATTTTCCGGGAGACAGGTTCATAAAAGTTACTTCGTTCTTTGTACCGTTATCTATCCATGTGTCATTAAAACCTTCGAGCTTGTAAGAATAACTGTTCTTTTTCGGGTTTCTGTAGTTGAGTGCCACGAACGAAAAGCCTAAATTATTTTGATTGTATTTGAGGGTAATCCTCTCCTTATATTTAGGGCTTACTCCGTCCAGAGGCTTTTCATTTAAATCAGCCGGCTTGCCCGACAGGTAAAGTTGTGTAATATATACAGGTGGGATTTCCCGGTTCTTGTATAGACTGTCAGGATCTATCCTGTAGAATCCTTTTTCGTCACATATTTGGACAAAACCTTCTTCACTGATGGTTAAATGATTAGCATACCGTAAAAGACCATCCTCCGATGTATATATTGTTAATTGATTATCTGATGGATTGAAAACAATCAAATTGTCTCTCGATAGTAACCATATCTTTTTTGATTTATCCTCGGCAATTCCACTGTAGAATGAACCAAATTGCAATTGCGTACCCGGGAAGTTATTGAATTTACCAGAAAGGGGATCAAACATGCTAAGACCGTTATTTGTTGAAATCCAAACATTACCCCTGTGATCTATCATGATATTTCTTATCCCATTACTGCAAAGAGAATTCCTGTTATTGGGATCTGATGCATAATATGTATAAACCGAGTCTTTTACACTGTATTTATAGAGACCTGCATAGGTTCCAATCCAATAATTCTCATCCAGGTCTTTTACTATTTCAATTACCTTTTTCGGCCTCAGGTTTTCCATGAAAGGAACCTTTTTAATGGTCTTTCGAACCGGATCGAAAGAACGAACTGATTCCTGGGAAATAACCCATAAAAATCCGTCGTCATCCTTTATGAGCCTTGAAATATGATTGTCTATGAAGGACATAGGATTGGTTGGATCATGGAGGAAAATGTCTGTAAATTTTCCCTCTTTCCGGTCAAACCCAATTAACCCATATGCAGTGCCTAACCATATATTGCCTCTTACATCAATTTCTATACATGTAATTATATCGCTCGAACTGTGGCCGGAGAATAGTGAAGGCATGAAACGATTGATAACCTGTCCGGCGTAATCGACTTTAATCATCCCGTCGCCCCATGTAGATAACCAGTAATAACCATCAGCGTCCAGTTGCATTCCGGTTATATAATCCCTGTATTTTTCCGGCGTTTTTAAATCAAAGTACCATTTGCTTAGTTTTTTATAATGTTTATCGTGGATATCAACACCAAAACCATTATGCCCAACCCATACTGCTCCTTTGCTGTCTTCAAAGATTGTTGTAACCTGATCTTTAAAAGTTTGTGGCTTGAAAGAACTAACTGGTGTTCCCCAGTATTCCATCTTTTTTAATGCTGGATTATATATCATCAGACTCTTTGAAGCTCCAATCCACAATTGCCCCTTTGTGTCCTTTAAAAGGGCGTTAATAGAGATAGAATTGTTACAGATCTTCGAGAAAACAGGATGCTGGGCTGGACTAATATCAAATTTAAGTTGGCGGGTGTTGAACGTGTAAATATAACCATTGTATGATGCTGCCCAGATGGTACTGTCATCCCTGGATTCAATGGCAACAATAACATGGTCATTGATGGATTTAATTTCATAGGGAGGATAATAGTGAGTAAATACCCCGTTTATCCTGTCAAATTCGATTACCCCCCCGCCCCAGGTGCCTGCCCACATTCTCCCCTGTTTGTCCTCATGTAAAACTTCAATTGACCACTCACTGGTGGAAGATTCATCTTTTCTTTCCGGGTAATACCTGATAAATTCGAAAGAACCATCTTCACGGGTTACCAGCTTATTCAGACCTTCTCGAGTGCCAATCCAGAAAGAACTGTCCTCTAATAGCTTCAAAAACTTTATGTAATGATTACTTATGCTAACCGGCTTTTTAGCGGACCTGAAAAACCATGTAAAGCTGTTCTTTTCCCTGTTAAAGAGGTTTAAGCCATTACTTGTACCAATCCATAAATTATTGTAGGCATCCTCACAAATTGCAAGGATGTTGTTGTTTGATATTGAGTTGGTATCACCGGGGACGTGAAAGAATGGTTCATATCTTTCACCGGAATAGCGGTATAAACCGTTGTTTGTTCCTATCCATATAAATCCTTCATTGTCTTCATATAAGCAGGAGAAGCTTTCGGATAAGATTTCGTTCGAATAATCCAGCGATCTGAAAGTGTATTGCTGACCTTCACCAATTTTGACAAATAAGATAAAAACGACTAATATGGATATAGTTTTCCTGATCATATTCTGATCTGATTTCTGCGGAGGTTTATGATGGAAAAATAGACATTTTTTATTAATTATCCTGATTTTCGGCAAAGTTCTTTATAAATTTTGTTCTTACCAATCTTGATGAAACGAACCAGCAGTGATGAATTAATAACCCTATTGAAAGAATAAATAGTAACACTGCCTGAGTAGAAAATAGTTTTAAATTTATACCTGTTCAAGATCCTATTTTTTAAGCTAAACTCTAAAACTATTGTAACATGCAGAAAAACTTTATACTACTATTTTTCGGTTGTTTTTTATCCATCAGCCTGCATGCCCAGGGAAACCATACGGTATCGGGGTTCGTCATGGATGAAACAGGAGAGCCCTTAACCGGGGTGAATGTTGTGGAAAAGGGCACAACAAATGGTACCATTACGGCTATGGATGGGAATTTTTCATTAACAGTTAGTAGTCCCGAAGCAGTATTGGTTTTTTCGATGATTGGCTATATGAAGGAGGAAATTCCAGTTAGAGGGCAAAGCAACATTGAGCTAAGCCTGACTCCTGACCTCCTGAAGTTAGACGAGGTAATGGTTATCGGTTACGGTAAGGTAAAAAAGAGCAATGCCCTTGGATCTATATCCAGTGTTTCGGGTGACGATATCGATGACCTGCCCGTATCGAGCATAGACCAGGCGCTTCAGGGGAAAGCTGCAGGGGTGCAGGTAATTAACAGTTCCGGCGCCCCGGGCGGGAAGGTAACGGTAAGAGTCAGGGGGCTGAGTACCCTGAATTCAGGTGCAGAACCCTTGTATGTAGTCGATGGTGTAATTCTCGGAGACAATTCATTTGGAAAAGATGGTGGTAATGTTCCTGATAATAAAACAGGTATTGGTTTTCTGGATCCGAATTCAATAGCGTCGGTAGAAGTGTTGAAAGATGCTTCCGCTACAGCTATCTTTGGTGCCAGGGGTGCCAATGGTGTTGTGC
>CAYOVC010000144.1:0-7021 GCA_964407305.1 uncultured Bacteroidaceae bacterium
GCATGATCACAGGTACCACCGTGGAGAAGAAGCTCATCGGCACCGACTGCGCGATATAGAGGCTGAAGAGGGTCGGAAACTTGGTCCAGTTTTTTGATTCGGTCATCGTAATTTTATGCTCTGTTTTTATTGCCGGGGTTGAATTGATTGTCTGTTTGTATATGCTGTTAGCGTAATTCGAATCAGTGATTTTTCAGAACGCATAATTGAGGTTAAAGCCGAAGCGCAGCGGCTTGGATGTCTGCACATATTCATTGCCGATGGCCTGGAAATAAAACGATTCGTACCCGGCGTCCAGCAGATTCTTGCCCCAGATCTCGAAGGAGATGCCCTGTTTGACGAAGGCAAGCTTGAGGTCGAGCAGTCCGTAGTAATCCGTTTTAAAGCTGTTTTCTTCGTTCCAGTAGATGTCGCCCATCCCGCGGTAGAGCAGGTTGAGGTTGATACTGTCGATGAAGCTCTCATTTTTCATCCTGAACGCCTTGTTCAACTGCACGGTTACCGTGTTGCGGGGCACGTAGGGTATAAAGTTCCCGGTGTGGTCGGTATCCTCATCGATCTCGTGCCTGGTGAAGGTGGCGTGGGTGTAGCCGTAGGAGAGGACCGGGGAGAAGCCGTGGAACGGGATGGTTTTGACCGTGATCTCACCCCCTTTGCTCACCGAACGTCCTGCATTCTTCAGGACCGAGCCCGGTGCCGGCGTGTTGTCGCGGTAAAAGACCGGCTGGTAGATCTGCTGGTTCTTCCAGTCGATATAGAAGAACGAGACATCGGTGTACACCTTGTTGTTCAGCAGCGATGATTTCATACCGACCTCGTAGTTCCAGCTATACTCCGGATCGAAAAAGAGGTCCTCATCCTTATAGAAGGTGCTGTTGAACCCACCGGTCTTGTATCCCTTGGCTACCAATGCGTAGACGCTGTTCCGGTCGAACCGGTAGTTGAGGGCGAGCTTGGGCAGCACCTCCATGTAGGCGAGTTGGGGATAGACCGTGTCTGCAATATTGGTTGTATTTCCGGCAATAGCCCTGTCGTAGCTATAATCGAGCACATCTTTTTCAGCATCGAGCCTGATCCCGGCAGTGAGAGAGAGCTTTTCGAAGACCAGGTCATTGATGGTGGTCTGGTGAAAGAGAGCTGCGCCGCTGATGCGGGTGTCGTAGGTTTTCATCATCAGCATTCGGTTGCGGTAGATATCCACATCCACCTGCTTGCCGAACCGCTGCATAAAACCATACGCACCAAAAAGCCAGTTGATACGGTTTTCGCGGGGTGCGCGGACGATCAGCTCCTGCGATACCATGTGCTGCTTCTGGTCCTGCACGACGAAGTAGAGCGAGTCGGGAGTGAAATCCTGATCGATCTCCTGCCTGTCGGCGAGGTATTGGTAGGAGGTGGTTGACTGCAATTCAAGGTTCTTGCCTCTAAAATTAATGACGACGGCATCGGAGAAGAGCGTTCTTGCGTAGGAGCTCGGCTGGTTGTAGTTGATCTCCTCTGCCCTTGAGAGTGAATCGTTATAAAGCGCATAGGGGTAACCACCCTCCCTGCTCTTTTCGAAGGATGCGCTGTTTTCGATGGTCAGCCGGTCGCTGATCTCCCAGGCGAGCCTGTTGCGGAAGCCAGCTGAGCGGGCCCTGTCGACCTTGTCGTCCAGAAAGCTGTTCATATAATATCCATCCCTGTGCATGAAGTTGGCCGAGAGTGAGTAGCCAAAATTTTCACCGATTTTGTTATAATGGCTCGCTGAGGCACCCAGCACACCATATGCACCACCATTCAGTCCGAGTGCCGTTCCCTGGTGATCGAGCGGTGAGCGGGTCACGATATTTATGATCCCGCCCATGGCGTTCCTTCCGTAGAGGGTTCCCTGCGGACCTTTCAGGATTTCGATTCGCTCCACATCGAAAAAGTCGAAGTTGTAGGAAGCCTTTTCGAAGTATGGCACATTGTCGACATAGAGTCCGACCGACGGACTGTTGATCCGCGAACCGATCCCCCTGATATAGACCGGTGAGGTGAGTCTCGATCCGTAATCGGGCATGAAGAACCCCGGTGTGAGGGAGGTAATATCGGTGAGTGTGCGAACCTCATTTTCGCTGATCCGTGCAGCCGAGAGCAGCGTTACGGAGGCAGGCAGTTTTTTCAGGCCCGTATTGTCCTTCGAGGCCTTGATTTCGATCTCTTCGAGGCTCAGTTCGGGCACTTCGGCGCTGTCGGTAAGGATGATTACATTCTGCGATGATCCTGAAATATAGCTGGCAAAAAGGATTGCCAGGAGGGCCATGTATTTGGGTTTCATATCTGTTATGTTCGGTTTGTAAAGCTGTAAAATAAATTGTTGTTCATGCATACCGGTTGAGGTGGATTGATTGCCATTGCACTGCATCTGATTACGCTACTTCAGCAAAAGCGACCATCATTTCAGTCCGATCCGGCCTGGATCATTTGCGATCAGCAGGGGTCATTTGCAATCCGGCCTGGATCATTTGCGATCAGCAGGGGTCATAACTGATCCGGCTCAAATCATGTCCGATCAGTTGAAACTATTTACGTTCAGCTGGGATCATACACGATCCGGACGGCAATGGTCATCAGTGAAATGCGTTCAACTAAATGAAGATGTTGCCAACGGGGGAGGGCGGCAGAAAAGTGTGGTGCAGTAACGCGATCGGGGGACCGTCATTTTACCGCCGGTGTAGATGGTTTGTGTAACGGAGTATTTTTGCGGCAGGGGCTGCTCTAATTCGGCAGGCGCTGCATGGTTGTAGTAATAGTAAGTTCCCTTTTCGGGGTGTTGATCATGACTGGGCCTGTCAACATTGATCTGTTTGGCAGCGATCTTAGCATTGTCAGGATCCTCCTGCAGCTCAGTCCTGATAATGGAATGTATTCCCACATAGGCGCCATAGAACATGGCGATCAGGATGTAGGGCAGGTATGTGGAAAACAGTCCTATTGAAAACATTCCGGCTGAACTTATAATTTACAAAAGAAATAAAAAAGCGGGTCCTGACCAGCAAACATAATTATGAAACAGCTAATTTAGAACAATTCCGGATATTTTTTTCCTTCCAACCATTTTTTAACATCGAAAATCTCAGTATATGTCTGCCGGTTTGCATTTTATTCTGCGGTAAACAATGCATTTAAATATTTTCTGAACGGGAGGTGGCAGCTTACGGTATAAATTGAAATCAATGCTGTTTTTGATAAAATTGGTAACAATTTTCATGTTCATTTCGTATAATTTAAGTATCTTGTTTTTGATTTAGCGCAAAAGCAGTTGTATATCGTCTTATTTTATGTAAAAGATACACACCATGAACAACCTGGAAATTGCCGGTACTCCCAAGACTCCCACCATAATATTGGATGGAGATGATGGGACCATGATCTTTGAGGGCAGGTCAAACCCTGAGAATGCCCGCGATTTTTTTCAGCCGGTGATGGAATGGCTGGAGGAGTATTGTAACCATCCGGCCGAGCGAACCGACCTGAAGATTAACCTGGAGCTTTTCAATACCAGTAGTTCAAAGTACCTGATGGAGATATTACGCAAGGTCCGTGAGCTGGCCGACAAGGATCATCCATTCAATGTAACATGGATGTACGAGGAGGATGATCTTGAAATGCTTGATACTGCGGAGGCATATGAGATGATGACCGGTCTGCGCTTCCAGAAGGTCAGCTACCCCGAGGGTGGCTCTGCCTGATTTTTTTCTTTACCGGAATTATGGGACCTCATTTTTTAAGCTGCTTCTCCTGGGTTATTCCTGCCTGACAATCTGCCCGCACCTGTTTCGAATTACCAAACTATTACTATTTTTGCATTCTCAGTGTAATTTTTAAATTAAAAATGCATGCTTGTCTTTAAATTTGGTGGTGCATCGGTAAAAAGTGCGGATGCTGTTAAGAATATTGTAAAGATCCTCAAGCGATACAATGAGGAGATCGTTATTGTTGTCTCTGCGATGGGTAAGACGACGAATGCCATTGAAAGGATCATTGAAGGTTTTGTCAATCACGATGAGAAGCGGGTGAAAGAGGAGTATGCACAATTGAAGGAGTATCACACAGAGATCATGGAGGGATTGTTTCCTGACAAGGGGAACAAGGTGTATGTTGAGGTGGGGGAGCTCTTTGAGGAGCTGGCAGACAGGCTGGCGCAGGAGCCGACCATGAACTACGACTTTGATTATGACCAGATCATCGGTTATGGCGAGATGCTGAGTACGAAGATTATTGTTCATTATCTGAACAGTGCCGGACTGAAGGCGAAGTGGGTGGATATACGTAAATCGCTGAAGACCGACAGTACCTTCAGGGAGGGCAGGGTTGACTGGGAACTTTCCACAGAGTTGGTTGGTAAGGCCTTTGCATTCAACGGGGAGCGGTTCCTGGTGACACAGGGGTTTTTGGCATCGAACCAGAATAACCAGACAGTTTCCCTGGGAAGAGAGGGATCCGACTACACAGCGGCCATACTGGCCCATATGCTGCGGGCCGATTCGGTAACGATCTGGAAGGATGTGCCTGGGGTGCTGAATGCCGATCCGAAGTATTTTGACGATACAATCCTGCTCGATAAGTTGTCGTACCTCGATGCCATTGAGCTGGCCTACTACGGTACCAGTGTCATTCACCCGAAAACCATTAAACCACTGCAGAATAAGAATATCAATTTATTTGTAAAATCCTTCGTTGATCCGGTGGCTCCCGGTACACTGGTCGGTAACCTGGCCTATGAAAAGCTGGTTCCTGCATTTATCTTTAAGATGGACCAGGTGTTGATCAGGATCTCGCCACACGATTTTTCTTTTATTGCAGAAGACAACCTGGAGATCATTTATGGGATTTTGTACAAGCATGGGTTGAAGATCAACCTGCAGCAGACCTCCGCGATCAGCTTCCAGGTGGTTGTGAATAATGACAAGCGCAAGTTGCACCCGGTGATTGATGAGTTGGAAGAGCATTTCAGGGTCTCTTATGAGACCGGGTTGGAGCTGGTTACGATCAGGTATTTTGATGCGGCTACGATTGAGCGTGTGATGATTAATAAAACACTGCTGCTTGAGCAACGCGGGGTGCAGAATATACAGCTTGTTGTCAGGGATCTGGGGACGTAACACAGACATGTTTGTAACCTGCCATGGTGTTGTTTTTTTTCATAATTTGCAGGATTATTGATCAATAACCTGCATATCATGAAGAGAACACTTTTATGGTCGTTGCTGGCGCTGCTACTGGCTCCACAGATCTCCTGTAAAACAGAAAAAGAGATTCTCTATATCGGCACTGCCGGTATGAACGACAGTCAGGGCATCTATGTATATGAATATATACGGAGTACAAATACATTCACCCTCCTGCAGACCCTTCCGGAGATCAATGCACCCAACTTCCTGACGCTGCATCTATCGGGAGATTATCTATACAGTGTGAATGCGGTGACTGATGAACAGGGGAAAAGACAGGATGCCGTGAGTGCTTTCTCCATCGATCGCGCCACTGGCATGCTCACCCTGCTGAACCAGGTGCCATCCCATGGCAAGGGGAACTGTCATATCGAGCTGGACCGCACCGGAAAGTTCATCTACGTGGCCCATTACGGATCGGGGAGTTTGTCCTCCTTTAAGATAGAGACCGACGGCAGTATCGGCGATACCGTGCAGACCATGCAGTTTACCGGCAGCAGCGTTACGCCCCGGCAGCAGCAGTCGCACCTGCATGCGATCCTTATTGATCCGGGGAACCGGTTTGCCTATGCGGCCGATCTGGGAACAGATAAGGTATATATTTTCGACCTGGATGCTGTCACGGGATTGCTTGAGCCGGCTGCGGTGCCATGGGTAGAGGCGGTGCCGGGTTCCGGGCCGCGCCACATGGCGTTCAGCCATGAAGGAAATTTGTTGTACCTGGCTGAAGAGCTGAGTTCCACAGTGAGTGTGTTTAATATTTCGCCGGAAAATGGTGCGCTGACTCCTGTTCAGCGGCTTCCGACGCTGCCGGAGGGTTTTAACGGGCAGAATACCGTTGCGGATATTCATTTGGCGCCTGACGGGGAGCTGTTGTTTGTTTCCAACAGGGGACACAACAGCCTGGCGATTTTTACTTTGCAGGATGACGGGACCCTGGAGGTTGCCGGGCACGAGCCGGTGCAGGGCGATCACCCCCGGAATTTTATGGTCGACCCAAAAGGGGATTGGGTGCTTGTTGCGAACAGGAACACTGATAATATCAACCAGTTTGAGCTGGTTGAGGGAGCGGAGCCCCTGCAGTATACCGGAACGACACTGGATGTTCCTGCTGCGATCTGTTTGAAATGGTTTATTCTTAATTAAGAAACCAGGGAAGCGCTTGACAAAATATACAAGGGTTATAGGTATTTTGTATTTATGAATTCCCTGCCCTTCTTGCCTCCAGCTCATTTTGCATTTCCAGGCATGTTGATTGGTCGATATTGTAATAAAACAACAGTATCGCACAGCTCATGTATAATATTCCGGGAAAGACAGATATCATTAATTTGATGCCGGTAATCGCAGTATCCGTTTGAACCGCATTGGCCTCAAACTGAAAAGCCGCCAGCAGCCAGCCTGCCAATGCTCCTCCGATGCCCCAGCCCGCCTTTTGGGCAAAAGTTGCTGCGGAGAAGACCAATCCGGTGGATCGTCTGCCGGATTTCCATTCAGAATAATCTGCCGTATCTGCTAACATGGTCCACAACAATGGAACTGCTGGAGCATATGTCATTTTTGCCAGAATGTTAAAGGTATAAATCCAACCGGTATTTTCGTTTCCGGGAATGAACAGCAATATGAAAAATATTCCGGATAAAAGGGAGCTTGCAAGGTACACATTCCGTTTTCCGAATTTTTTTGACAAGGGCTTTGAAAGTGGAATCGTCAAAATCATAGCCACGGTTCCGATCACATTGAAGAGTTGTACACCTTCAGCGTTACCGATATAATACTTAAAGTAATAGGCAACGGATAGATTTTGCATGGCGAACATCACA
>CAYOVC010000145.1:0-6951 GCA_964407305.1 uncultured Bacteroidaceae bacterium
ACCCCATCTTGTAACTACAGCAGGCCGACATCAGAGCACTCTACATTGTGCAGCTGCTGAATTACCCGGAAGATTATGAGACAGATATCTTTTTTAACTACGAGACCGGCAAGACATCAACCGATGAATTCCGTGATGCCATCCGCCGCCTCTCCGGGGTGAATTTCAGCAACGAGGAGTTCGATGAGGCCTGGTGTGCCATGCTGGCTGGAGTTCCCGAAAGCCGGATCAGGCTGCTGGAGTCGCTGTCGAGAAAATACAACCTTTATATCCTGAGCAATACCAGCGAACTACATATCAGGCAGTTCAACCAGATGTTTCACGATGCAGCCGGTCACACAATCTCCGATGTCTTTACCCATGGGTTCTACTCCCACGAAACCGGGTGGCACAAACCCGACCCTGCAGCATTTAAAGATGTGCTCAAAAAGGCGAAAATTAAAGCCGCCGAAACCCTCTTCCTCGACGATAATCTTCACAATGTAAAAGCGGCAAAAGAGCTGGGATTTAATGTGATACATATCGCAGAAAACCTGCGAATGGAAGATGTGGGATTCGACCGTTAATTGGGTAAGAAGCCATTGTCTTCAACGATTAATCCGGCACCTGCAGGTTGGAAAGTTGAAGCACAGATTCTCCTCCCTCCTTCAGCTCCCGCTCCTCACCGTGTAACATCATCTTCAATGCCGGTCCATGCTCATTATCGATCGTCACCTTTGTCTCCTCAATACTGATCTTAAGGTAATTCTCCCTGAAAATGATCTTAAAAGAGAGTGAATCCCAATTATCCGGCAGCACCGGATCCAAATGCAACAGATCATCCTTCACCCTTAAACCGCCGAAACCATATACCACCGACAGCCACGTTCCCCCCATGCTCGTGATGTGCAATCCCTCAGCAACCTCCTTGTTGTAATCATCGAGGTCGAGCCTTGAGGTCCGCAAATATAACTCATACGCCATCTCCCGCATACCGAGTTTGCTGGCAAGCACCGAGTGTATGCATGGTGAGAGCGACGACTCGTGCACTGTCCTCGATTCATAGAACTCAAAGTTCCGCCTGATCGTATCCAGGTCGTAGTCATCCTCAAAGAAATAGAGCCCCTGCAGCACATCCGCCTGCTTGATAAAGGGCGATCGCAGGATGCGGTCCCACGACCAGTGCTGGTTGATCGGCCGCTCTGCAGGATCCAGGTCGGAAGCAAAAAACTGCTTCTTGTCCATATAGCCATCCTGCTGCAAAAAGATCCCCTTCTCCTCGTAATAGGGAAAGTAGAGGTTATTCACAATGTCCTTCCACCGCTCGGTCTCTTGTACCCTGTCAAAGCCCGTTTTTTGGATGATCACCTGGTAGCGTGCGGGGTGGTGCTCGTTCACATATTTCAGCGACTCCAGCGTGTACTGCAGCGTCCATCGCGCCATCAGGTTGGTGTACCAGTTGTTGTTCACATTGTTCTCATACTCATTCGGACCGGTTACCCCCAGCATTACATACTTCCCCTTCACGTCCGACCAGTTCACCCGTTGCCGCCAAAACCGGGAGATCGCAATAAGCACCTCCAGTCCGTATTCGCCCAGGTAATCACTGTCGCCTGTGTACCGAATATAATTGAAGATCGCGTATGCAATCGCTCCGTTGCGGTGGATCTCCTCGAAGGTAATCTCCCACTCGTTGTGACACTCCCTTCCATCCATCGTCACCATCGGGTAGAGCGCAGCTCCGTTCTTAAACCCCAGCAACTCCCCATTTTCAATGGCCCTTTCAAGATGCTTATGCCTGTATATAAGTAGGTTCCTGGCAACTTCCGGTGCCGCGGAGCTCAAGTAAAACGGGATCAAAAACGCCTCTGTGTCCCAATAGGTGCTGCCGCCATATTTCTCCCCGGTAAAGCCTTTCGGACCGATATTCAGTCGCTCATCCCTCCCGGTGTAGGTCTGGTTCAGGTGAAAGATGTTAAACCGGATCGCCTGCTGTGCCCGGGCATCCCCGCCAATAACAATATCGGAGTGCGACCAGTTCTCCTTCCACTTCTGCTGATGTGCCTCAAAGAGCTTGTCAAATTTCTGCAGATAAGCCCGTTCCAAAGCTGCCTGTCCGGCTCCAGTCAGCGCCTCCGCTTCGTAGTTCAGGGAAGATACAACCGACACGTATTTACAGACCGTGAAAGCCGTTCCTTCCGGGACGCTTTGTGCTACACTGTTTCCAACATAACCGGAACGCTGAATTATATCAGGATCAGGTTTCAACTGTTCATCCTCCAGGAACAGGTCATATTTCATCGAAAAAGCTACCCTGAAAGCCGATTTCCTGGTCTCTGAAACGAGAAACGCATGGCCCTTTTCCGCCTGGTTTTCAGTAATGTCCCAAAAAACCTCGTCATAATTAGAATCACGGTTCCTCACGTTCCCGTCGATATAAGGGGTAAGTACTATCTCAGCATCAAAGTTCAGCGGACACACACTATAACGAATGGCTGCAACCTCATCGTCGTCCATGCTCAGAAACCTTCTGCTCCTTACCTCAACCTTCTTTTCATCGGCTATCCTGACAATAAAATTCCGCTCCAGGTAACCCTGTTTCATATTCAGCTCCCGGTGGAAACTGACAACCTTCATTTTGTGAAGATCCAACTCCTCCCCATTAATCTGTATGCCAATTCCAATCCAGTTGGGCGCATTCAGCACCTTGGCGAAAAATTCAGGATAACCGTTTTTCCACCATCCCACCCGGGTCTTATCCGGATAGTAAACACCTGCCAGGTAGTTGCCCTGCAAGCTCGCGCCCGAATACGCCTCCTCGAAATTGGCACGCTGCCCCATCCTTCCGTTCCCGAGACTGAATATGCTTTCTGAGGCCTCCTGCATAGCGGGATTGAATTGCTCCTCGATAATACTCCACTCGTCGACTTTATAATAGCTGTTCATTATTTCTATCGGTTTTTTACCCGTTTAAAATTTTTATCCGTCCATCTCGTCCTTTACAAAGATCACAAGGAGAGCCGCCAGCAACAGGGATATACCCCCCATCACAAGCGCAAAAATACTCTCTCCACCAAATACTGTCTTAACAAGGAATCCCAATATGCTCGCCGCAAGGATCTGCGGAATCACAATAAAGAAGTTGAAGATCCCCATATATACCCCCATTTTTTTCTGTGGCAATGAGCCTGTAAGAATGGCGTAGGGCATTGCCAAAATGCTGGCCCATGCCATCCCCACACCCACCATCGACCAGATCATGTGCTGGGGATTACCAAGAAAATAGATCGACCCGAGACCAATACCTCCAACGATGAGTGAGATCGAATGGGTCATCTTCCGGTTGGTAAGCCTGGCAATAAATGGCAATACCACCAATCCGAATCCCGCTGCAAAAAGGTTGTACCACCCCATCATACCGCTCACCAGGTTGGCGCCCTCCCCGTAAAGTACCGATTGGGTGTCCTTTGTTCCGTATAAATGGTCGGTTACACCCGGGGTCATGTAAATCCACATCGAAAAGAGGGCAAACCAGGAGAAAAACTGCACCACCGCCAGTTGTACCATGGTGGTGGGCATCCTGTACAGATCGGTAATAATACTTACCAGTCCGCTCCGGATCCTGTTCCTCCTTACATACAATGCGGTAACCAACTGCAAAATGCCAAACAAAGCAATTCCCAGGGAGAGGATATACAACTCCTCTTCAAGCTTCCAGAGGTAAACCGGAAGGGCCAGGATCAGTCCGACGATCGTCCAGATGACTCCCCTCCTGAAATATTTTGCAACCGGTTCCGGATTTGTAAGGTCTTCCTCCTCTCCCACGGTCTTCCCCTTTTCAGCAGCCTCAAAGGCCCGCAGTTCCTCGGGGGAATACTCCTTTGTCCTGAAGACCGTCCAGCCAACTGCCAGTAGAAACACGGCACCGCCCAGGTAAAAGGAGAGCTTCACGGTCTGGGGGATCTGTCCCTCAGGGGCCGTGTTGTCGATATTGAACCAGTTGGTAAGGATATAGGGGAGCCACGATGCGACGAACGCACCGATTCCGATAAAGAAACTCTGCATGGTGAAGCCGATGGTGCGCTGACTGTTGGGCATCATGTCGCCCACAAAGGCCCTGAAAGGTTCCATCGAAACATTGATTGATGCATCCATGATCCATAACATGCCTGCTGCAAACCAGAGTGCAGGCGAATTGGGCATGATGATCAGGGCTATAGAGGCGAGGATCGCCCCTACAAGAAAATAGGGCCTGCGACGTCCAAACCTGTTCCAGGTATTGTCGCTCATGTGACCAATGATCGGCTGAATGATCAGTCCGGTTACTGGTGCCGCGATCCATAAAATCGGGATGCTCTCGATCTCTGCACCCAGGGTCTGAAAAATACGGCTTACGTTCCCGTTCTGCAGGGCGAATCCAAACTGGATCCCCAAAAACCCGAAACTCATGTTCCAGATCTGCCAGAAACTTAATCTTGGTTTTTTCATCAGTTGGTTCTTAGAAAAGATTCTAAAGAATTAAAAACTCCGTTTAACTTCATTTCTGTGGCGACTGAAAGTTTCGGTAAATGACTCCGAAAAACAACCTCTTTCTAATCGCCTGTTGCTGAAAACTGTAAAATCTGGCCGGAAACGGCAGGGGTAAGCACAAAAAAATCCCTGACCACATTTCCTGTGGTTTCAGAGATCATACAACCTTAAAAAAATCTACCGGATGGAACACTGTTCCGGTTCAAATGTATGAAAAAAAAACTTTACAGAACAACTATTTAATAAAGAATATTTTTCTGAAATGCCTGATAATACAATGGATCCCTTATTTCAAACGTTTGCGGAGCATGAATTTATTTTTAACTCCCTATCCCCTGTAAACAAAATTATGACTGACCTCCTGGTAATGACTTCGTGGTTCCCCGTACAACAAGCTCTGTCTTGATCACCTCCGTGTATGCCTTCTTGCCCGAATCGGGATGGATGATCCTGTCGAGAAGCATCTCAGCAGCTTTACGCCCGATCTCGAAGCCGTGTTGACTAACGGTTGAAAGAGGCGGATCGGTCACGGTAGAGACCAGTCCGTCGGTAAACCCAATTACGGAAACATCCTCCGGGATCCTGTAGCTGAGCTTTTTCAGGGTATTCACTGTACCTGCGGCTGTCATATCATTCACCGCAAAGATCCCGTCGGGCGGATGTTCCAGCGACATCAACGTTGGAACTATCTCGTATGCCTCCTCTATGGTATCGCACTTAACAATAAGCGCATCATCCACTTCAAATCCATTTTTCTCCAGCGCCGAGATATACCCGCGCTGCCTGTGATAACCGATCAGCAAATGCTGGGGCGCAGCCAGATGGGCAATCCGCTTGCAGCCTGTCTTAATCAGGTGTTCCACCGCGTTCATTGCCCCATTAAAATCATCCACGACCACCTTATCGGTCTCCATCTCCTCACATACGCGGTCGAAAAACACCAGGGGATATCCCCTCTCTGTCAGCTCCCTGAGATGTCCGAAATTCTTCGTGGCCTTTGACACAGATACGAGTACCCCCTCTGCCCGGCTGGATTCGATCTCCTGTGCAATGGCCACCTCCCTTTCGTACTGCTCGTTCGACTGGAAGATCATCACATTGTAGCCCTGCTTCTGGGCAATCTCCTCTATTCCGGAGATCACCGAAGAGAAGAAATGGTGCACGATCTGCGGTACCACCACACAAATCACATTCGATTTCTGACTGCGCAGACTCAATGCAATGGCATTGGGCTTGTACTTCAGCTTATCGACCAGCTCCCTCACCTGCTTTTTGGTAGCAGGAGAGATGTCGGGATGATCCTTCAGGGCACGCGATACCGTTGAGGGGGAGACCCCCAATTCCCTGGCAATATCTTTTATGGTAACGGGGTGGGCCATCTGTTATATTCTACCATATAAATATAAGGATTTTTTAATGTCAATAAAAGATATTTCTCTGCACAATGATCCACAATCTTGTTGCGATACGATCCAAATCAGGTACAGATAATAGATCAAAGTGCTGTAAAACATACTGTCGCAAACGATTGCGGAAACGATTGCGTTGATTTTCGGGGGTTTCGGACCCTTCCCATAATGCGCCCATGTTAAGTTTTCCTTAAATTGCCACACTCAATAATTTAAAAACATATAAAAAACCGGAAACAAATATTTATCGGATTAGGTTTCAGAGATCAAACAAATTACTTTTTAAAATCAGATTATGGCGCAGTTAAATAACATGAAAAGGATCCTTCTGATGTTCCTTACCCTGGCATTTCCCCTGCTGCTGACAGCGCAGGCGCAAGAAATCACCGGTAAGATTACGGACGAAGAAGATGGAACCCCCCTTCCGGGTGTCACCGTGATCTCAAAAGGGACCTCCAATGGAACGGTCACGGATTTCGACGGGAACTATACCCTCTCTGTCCAGTCAGGAAGCACCCTGGTGTTTTCCTATATCGGCTACTCCTCGAAAGAGGTGGAGGTAGCAGGTCAGACCGTAATCGATGTTACTTTAAGTGAAGAGACCCAGGAGCTCGATGAGGTGGTGGTAATTGGCTACGGTGTGCAGAAGAAAAGCGACAGGACCGGAGCCGTATCCAGCATTGAATCCGACGAACTGAACCAGGGTGTACTCACCGATCCCATCCAGGCGATGCAGGGAAAAATCGCGGGTGTAAGCATCACCAAGAAAGGGGGCGATCCCAACAGTGGGTTCTCAGTCAAAATCAGGGGCTCTTCAGGCTTCGACTCCAATACCAACCCGCTCTATGTAGTCGATGGTGTACCGGGTGTTGACCCGACTACTATTGCTCCGGAAGATATTCAATCCTTCAACGTACTGAAAGACGCCTCCTCTACCGCCATTTATGGTGCAAGGGGTGCCAACGGCGTTATTATTATTGAAACAAAAAAAGGACGTGAGGGGACAGCAACGATCGACTTTAACAGTTATGTA
>CAYOVC010000146.1:0-6939 GCA_964407305.1 uncultured Bacteroidaceae bacterium
GGTAGTCGAACCCAAATTCATTGTTGGTCCCGAAGGTGATATCTGAATTATACGCTTTTCGCCTGGCATCGGAGTTGGGTTGGTGCCTGTCAATACAGTCGACCGTTAAGCCATGAAACTGATAGATCGGTCCCATCCACTCCGAGTCACGCTTTGCCAGGTAATCGTTCACTGTTACCAGGTGCACCCCTTTTCCTGTGAGTGCATTCAGAAAAACCGGCAGTGTTGCCACAAGGGTTTTCCCTTCCCCGGTCGCCATTTCAGCGATTCTTCCTTCATGCAGGGCGACCCCACCGATCAGCTGCACATCGTAGTGCACCATATCCCATGTAATCTCGTTCCCCCCGGCCATCCACCTGTTTTTCCAGATGGCCCTGTCACCTTTTACTGTAACATGATCTAATGCAGATGCCAGCTCCTTATCATAGTCGAGCGCCGTAACCTCCACCTCTTCGTTCTCTTTAAATCGTCGGGCGGTCTCCCTCACAATGGAAAATGCTTCCGGAATGGACTCCCTTAATACCAGTTCGAATTTTTCGTCAATGGTCTCGACCAGCTTATCTATCTGGTTGTAAATATCCTCTTTTTCGTTCACATCAACATCGGGATCCTCTCCCCTGGCTTTAAGTGCTGCAAGCTGACTTTCCTCTTCCAGTACATAATCCCTGATCTTCTGCTTCAGGCTGGTTGTCCTCTGACGCAGCTCGTCATTTGAAAGTGTATTGAATGTTTTATAAACTTCCTGAACCTGTTCAACAACGGGAAGAATCTCTTTCATATCCCTGTCGGACTTGTTTCCAAAAAATCCCGATAATAGCTTATTTATGTCCATATTAAAATATGTCTATATTCTTTTGAGAAAGTACAAATTTACTGATTTTATTTTCTAATTACCGGCGTTACGCCATTTATGTCAGCGTGTATTCAATTATTGTACCAGAAAGAATAGACTGAATGTTTGTCAGCCTTCCGGATAAAAAAAGCCACAGCATTTTTTGCTGTGGCCCACCTCGCTGTCACACGGTTTTTTTTACTCTTCTTCTGCCTCTCCGCCTCTCATAGACATGATATCACGATCGAACATATAGAGGTTTCTATCACCCACCAGGTTGAGCTTATCGATGATATCCTTTACGGAGGCCTCCTCCTCAATCTGCTCCTCAACGAACCACTGGACCCAGTTCAACGTAGTAAAGTCCTTTTCTGTCATACAGACAGCAACAATCTCGTTGATTGAATCAGTGATATACTGCTCATGTTTCAATACTGCATCGAACATCTCCTTCAGGTTTTTAAAATCCTTGGGAGGCTGCTCCATGCCGGGAATCAGTGCAACGCCATCGCGTTCATTGACATATTTGACAATTTTCAACATGTGCACCCGCTCCTCATCCGACTGTGCATAGAGCCAGCCGGAGACACCGCTGAATCCCTGGTTTTCGGCCCATGAAGCCATTGCGAGGTACAATTGGGATGAATAATCCTCTTTCTGTACCTGGTCATTCAGAATTTTTTCAACTTTATTTTTTAACATGGTAAACTATTTTTTAGGTTAATAATTAATTTTTTAGTCATTGCGAGAACCGGGGTTACGAGCTCCACAAAATATGACGACTTCTCTTTCTGACATGATTGAATACTAAAATTTTTACATATTTTCGATAATGGCCGAACCAAACTCAGAACACTTCAGTTCTCTGGCCCCATCCATCAGTCTTGCGAAATCGTAGGTCACCTTCTTTTGCAGGATCGTTCTCTTAAGTCCTTCGATAATCATCTCGGCCGCTTCGTTCCAACCCATATATTGCAGCATCATGACACCGGAGAGGATAACTGAACCTGGGTTCACCTTGTCGAGTCCTGCATACTTTGGTGCGGTGCCGTGGGTAGCCTCGAAAATAGCGTGACCGGTAATATAATTGATGTTTGCACCCGGGGCGATCCCGATACCGCCTACGATGGCAGCCAATGCATCGGAAATATAGTCGCCATTCAGGTTCATCGTTGCGATCACCGAATATTCAGCGGGCCTGGTAAGAATCTGCTGCAGGAATGCATCGGCAATCACATCCTTGATGATGATGCGGCCGGCTTTCATTGCATCTGACTGTGCCTGGTCGGCCTTTTCCTTACCCTCTTTTTCCGCAATCCTGTCGTATTGGTTCCAGGTAAAGACCCTGTCGCCGAAATCGCGTTCCGCCAGTTCATAACCCCATTGTTTGAACTGACCCTCGGTATATTTCATAATGTTACCCTTATGCACAAGGGTAACGGATGGCAGGTTTTCCCTGATCGCGTATTGGATCGTAGCCCTTACAAGTCGCTCGGTACCCTCTTTTGAAATGGGCTTGATCCCAATCGAGACGGTATCGGGAAACCGGATTGAAGATACCTCCATCTCATTCAGGAGGAAGTTTTTGATTTTATCGGCCTCGGGTGTGCCATGCATCCATTCGATCCCGGCATATATGTCTTCAGAATTCTCCCTGAAGATCACCATATCTGTGGTTGAAGGATCCTTTACAGGCGAAGGAACGCCCGGATAGTATTTAACCGGTCGCAGGCAGACATAGAGATCGAGAATCTGACGCAGAGCGACATTCAACGACCTGATACCGCCACCCACCGGCGTGGTCAGTGGTCCTTTGATAGCAACCAGATATTCATTGATGGTGTCCAGCGTCTCCCCGGGCAGCCATTTACCTGTTTTGTTGAACGCCTTTTCACCGGCATACACCTCTTTCCAGGCGATACGGCGCTTTCCGGAATAGGCCTTTTCAACTGCTGCATCGAAAACCCGGACAGATGCGGCCCAGATATCCGGACCAGTGCCATCGCCTTCAATAAAAGGTATAATAGGTTCATCTGGAACCTGTAATTTGCCATAATGATTAATGATCTTTTCTGCTGCCATAAATAACTGTTTTTACAAAAATGTTTAACATAATAATACAAATATAGCCTCACTATGTTCACACACAATAAGACGCTGCTATAATAAAAAGTTCACTGATCAAAGTCAAGATTGAATCTGTTTTTCAATTTGCCAAGTTCAGGATTCTTGCTGATCAGGTAATCCAGTTTATCCTGATCCGTATATATCTTTTTCGCACCATTTTGATTTTCAACCAGGAAAGGCTCAAAAATGTATTCTGTATCAGCCAGGTGTTGCCTGAAAAATTTGGTAATTTCAGGTTTAATCGTATTGATAAAATATTCCCGTTGAGCATTTGTGTTCAATCTGATCCTGATTTTTCCATCACTGGTCATCACAGGATCCTGTTGATTGAGTGTGCTGAAAATCCTGGGGTGACTCTTTTCAATCGACCGGGCGTAATCTTTCCAGGCCTTTTGAATATCAGCTTCTGTAATTTCAACCGATGCTCCCGGGTCCCTGTCATCTTTGGCCACCTGGTCCGATTCACCAATCTCCTTCTCATCAACTGGTATCTCCCTGGGACCTCCTTTCAGTACACCCTTTATGGAGACTGACCTGGTGTGTACCACCTGGTTTTCCCTTCCATTCTCCGTGCTGTTTTTCTCATCCTGCTGATCGGTTGGCACTGCGCGATCGGCACCAGAGATATAACCTTCTGCTTCATCTTTTTCTTTGGCGGATTCACGCCCTTCAATGTTTTTTTCTGCACTTTGGGGTCCTGGCAGACCAGCAGATTGACGTTCGGGTCCGTCATTTTGCTTTTGAGTCTGTTTAGGACCACCATCGGCCCCACCCTGTTGGTCAGCTATTTTTTTTTTTGAACCATTGTGAGGTTCGATAGCCTGACCAGTGCCAGTTCGATTGTGAGTCGCTGGTTTTTACTTGATCGTAGCTGGAGGTCCGCTTCATTGCAAATCTCCAGTGCGTCATACAGGAATTCAACGGGCAGCCCTGCAGCTTGCTTAAGGTATTGTTCCCTGACCGAAGCCCCGGTATCAAGCAGGATTGCGGTGGCCGGATCTTTCGACACCAGCAGGTCCCTGCAGTGAGATGCAAGTCCACCAATAAAATTCCGCGGATCAAAACCCTTTTCCAGGATCTCATTGAATGTAAGTAATGCACCTGCCACATTATTCTTTACAAAATCACTGGTCAGGGTAAAATAGTACTCAACATCCAGGATATTCAGATTTTCAATGACCGATGCGTAGGTGATTTTATTTTCAGAGAAGCTGACCACCTGGTCGAAAATCGAAAGCGCATCCCGCATGGCACCCTCACCCTTCCGGGCAATCACATGCAATGCATCCTCTTCAAAGGAGATATTCTCTTTTTCCGCGATATATTTAAGGTATTCAACCGTATCATCTGTCCGGATCCTGCTAAAGTCATAGATCTGGCACCTGGAGAGGATGGTTGGAATGATCTTGTGTTTTTCTGTTGTTGCCAGGATGAAGATAGCATGAGGTGGCGGTTCCTCAAGTGTTTTCAGAAAGGCATTAAAGGCCTGGGAAGAGAGCATGTGCACCTCATCAATGATATAAACACTATACTTCCCCACCTGCGGAGGTATCCTTACCTGCTCTGTGAGTGACCTGATATCATCCACCGAGTTATTCGAAGCCGCGTCAAGCTCATGTATGTTGTATGCCCTGCCCTGGTCGAACGAGGTACATGATTCACAGGTATTGCAGGCCTCGATGCTATCATTTAGATTTTGACAATTGATAATTTTCGCAAAGATTCGTGCGCATGTGGTTTTTCCGACGCCACGTGGACCACTGAACAGGTAGGCATGACCCAACTGCCTGTTTTTAATGGCGTTTTTAAGGGTGGAGGTTATTGAATCCTGCCCTACGACACTCCGGAAATTGTCGGGCCGGTATTTTCTGGCAGATACGATAAAATTCTCCATACTTTTTCCTGAATCAGACTGTAAAGATAACAATAAAGAAAAAAGGATGAAGTTTAAAGCAACCAGTTATAAAAAAATAACTGGTTGCTTCATCATAAAATCTGCCAGAAGGTTTTTCTTATTCCGTCTTCTCTGATGGCAACTCAAACTCACCTTCCCAAAGATCTTCAGCTCCCTTTTTGGTAGCATCCCAGTTCATAATAAGAATTGCGAGCAATCCTCCAACAAGAGCAGAGAGAATAATCGTTAATAAATTTTTAGGCTTTTTCATAACGAAAATGTTTATTTAAGATTCAAAAATGACATCCTATCATGTTAAGGCTTTCAGCAGCCAACCACTGTATCTTATCGCCCAGTATACAGGATTGGTCCCCAAAGCCCCATACGTAAGAACATATGAAAGGTCGTCAGCCTCTCCTCCACCGGATGTAGATATCAGTTCTGAGGTGTTCATCTCATGTAAATTTAATAAACTTTGATCATTTTTCATGATATTTTTTGTTTAAAGGTTAATAATAAAAAGATTAATTAGGAGGATTAAACTCAAAATTCCATAAGTCTCTCGCTGCCTTTTTGGTTGACTCCCATTCGGAAATCAGCAAGGAAATTCCGGCCCCTGCAAGCGTTGGCCAGATAAATCCGCCTTCTGTTTGCTGTAATTCAGTATCACTTAGATACTGGATTTCGTTGTAATTTAAATTTTCCATAACTTTTCGATTAAATTTGATTATTGTTATTAATTCACACCTAACTACTGACCAGTTCGTTTAATGTTCACTGATTAATGTGCTGAATGACTTAAATATCGGTATGGAAATCATTTTTTTTTTGAAAAAAAGTACCTACATTTGCGGTCAATTTTTTAAACAATTCATTAAAACCAATTAGCGTATGTTAAATCAGTATGAAACCGTTTTCATTGCAACTCCCGTTTTGTCTGAAGATCAGATGAAGGAAACGGTTGAAAAATTCAGGGACCTGATCAAGTCCGCCAAGGGCGAGGTGGTCCACGAGGAAAACTGGGGCCTGAAAAAGCTGGCCTATCCCATCCAGAAAAAATCCACTGGGTTTTACCACATGATTGAATTCAGGGTTGAGGGTGATTTCATAGGAAAACTTGAAACTGAGATTCGCCGTGACGAGAGGATCATTCGTTTTCTCACCATGAAAATGGATAAGCATGCCGTTGCGTATGCGGAGAAGAAGAGAGCAAGAAAAGCAGCAGAAACCGAAAAAGCGAAGGAGGAATAGATTATGGCACAAGCAAATTCAGAAATCAGGTATCTTACACCGCCAACCGTAGAGATTAAAAAGAAGAAGTATTGCCGTTTCCGAAAAAACAGGATCAAGTATATTGATTACAAGGATCCGGAGTTTTTGAAAAAGTTCCTGAACGAACAGGGTAAGATCCTGCCGCGCAGGCTCACAGGCACTTCTTTAAAGTTCCAGAGAAAAGTATCCATAGCTATTAAGCGTGCCCGTCACCTTGCACTGCTACCATATGTAACTGATATGATGAAATAATCCGGAGGAAAGATCATGGAAATTATTTTAAAACAAGATATGCCGAATTTGGGTCACAAGGATGACATCATAACGGTAAAAGACGGATATGCGAGAAATTATTTGATTCCGAAGGGTTTTGCAATCAATGCTACAAAAACAGCCCGCAAAGTTCATGAAGAGAATCTTCGTCAGCGCGCCCACAAGGAGGCACAGTTGAAGGAGGCTGCTGAAGAGATGGCCGAAAAACTGAAGAAAGTTTCTATCACCATCGGGGCAAAAACAAGCACCAAGGGAAAAATCTTCGGCTCGGTCAATACCATTCAGATCGCGGAGGAACTTGCACAACAGGGATTTGAGATTGACAGGAAAAATGTTTCAATCAAGGAGGAGCTCATCAAGGAGGTTGGAAAATACACTGCCACCGTGAAGCTTCACAGGCAGGTTGAAGTTGAGGTTCCCTTTGAGATCATATCCGAGTAAACAAAAACTCTTAACCAGGCAGGAGGATAATCAATAGGTTTTCCTCCTGTTTTTATTTTATATCTTCACATTCATGTCATGCTGCAACCGTGCGTTCCCC
>CAYOVC010000147.1:0-6852 GCA_964407305.1 uncultured Bacteroidaceae bacterium
GCGGTCGGGGACAATGGAACGATCCTCTACCATACCAATAATTATCCACCGGTGGCTATGGACGATATGGCCTCGGTGCGACAGGACTCCTCAGTGAAGATCTTTGTGCTGGCTAATGATACGGACCTTGATTTTCATCCACTGGAGATCTATTCCTGGCAGAGCGGAAACCATGGAGTGGTAACGCACCCCGACAATGCGGATTACCTGGAGTTCTTTCCTGATGATGACTATACCGGGTATGATACCCTTCAATATGTAGTGAGCGATAACCACGGAGGATACGATACAGCATATGTGTTTGTGGAGATCCGCGAAGCACCCCGGGGTCCATTTAAACAGCTGCAGATCAGCGGGATTGACGTCGCATTCGGCAATGCCACCTGGGCAGATATCGACGGGGATGACGACTACGATATCCTGGTGTGCGGCGAACAGTCCGGTGGCACAAAAGTAACTCAGCTGTTCCGGAACGATGAAGGGGCTTTCGTGCAAACGCCGGATGTGCTGGAAGGGGTCAGACCGAACAACGATCACGCCATGGCTTTTACCGACCTGAATGGGAATGGATACCTGGACTTTATAATCACCGGTGAGAACAACGACGGGCAACCATTCACCGGGCTATACATATACGACACCAATCTTTCCAAATATGTTCCATTTGCAACGGATATACCTGGCGTGAGCAATGGCTCGGTCGACTGGGGTGATGTGGATCATGACGGTGATCCCGACCTGCTTATCTCTGGTACCAACGGCTCCGGTAAGATCTGTAAGATCTACAAGAACAAAGGGAAGTCGGAACTGTACCGAACGTGGAATTTCTCATCCATCAATGCAAACTTTCACGGGCTCGACCGTGGCGCCGCCAGGTTTATTGACTTCAATCATGATATGCACATGGATGTGCTAACCACCGGGTTCGATGCTGAAGAGATCGCCCGATGCTATTATTATACCAACGCGGAAGGGATGTTCATTGTCGGTGCACTTGACGGATATGCCAACAGCACCATCGATTTCAGCGATTATAATGCCGATGGAGCCTGGGATATCCTGCTCACCGGAACCATGGACGATCCCGAACCACATACCACCTTGCTTACCCATAACGGAGTGTTCGAGGATACCGGACTCTTGCTGGACGGGGTGAAGCTGGGAAGTGCCGCGTGGGGGGACTATGACAACGACGGGGACCCCGACCTGGTGATCTGCGGATTGAATGACCAACTGGCCGCGATAACGCAGCTTTATGTTAATAACGACGGAATGCTCGAGCCCAGCGAATTCTTTCTTCCGGGAATGGCGTCAGGAACTGTGGAATGGGGTGATTATGATGCAGACGGTGACCTGGATATACTGATGTCTGGCTATTTTAATACGGAACCGAACCGGCAAACAATTATCCTGACCAACGAACTGAATACAGAGAACCATCTTCCTCAGGCACCTTCCGGATTAACGGTTGAACAGAGAGACGATAAGATAAAGCTTATCTGGACAGCAGGTTCTGACACCGAAACCCCAGCATTAGCCCTCAGGTACAACTTCAAGATAAAAAAGAAGAAATACTATAAGTGGCAAATCCTTCCCGCTTCAAACGATCCCCTTATTTCGGAGATCCCGGATTATTCCAATGCGCCAGACACAAGTGTGCTTATCAATGGCCTGGAATCCGGGGCACTGTATGAGTGCATGGTACAATCCATCGATGCCGGCTACCAGGTTTCTCCCTGGGAAACATTCAAGTTCAATGTACCCTCAAACTTCTTCATGGAACAGGATGTTACCTTTTCCGGAACAGAAATCTCAGCCGCAGAATGGTTCCGGCCTGAAAACAAATCGATTCCAGTGCTGCTGGCAGTGCATTTAGATCATTCCCACGCACATCTCATTCAATGGAACGGAACAGGTTTTGACACGGTGTCGGCCGACTTCGTTCCGGGCAGCAGCCACGGTCAGCTCGCTCTTCTGGATTTCAACAATGATAACCTGATTGACTTCTCTGAATATTCCCGGACTGACTCAACAATGAAGTTGTATATCAACGGGTTGGGAACGATTGCAGTAAAGGTTGGTCTCTTGAAACCTTGCTACGATTGGGGTGATTATGACCGTGACGGTGATCCGGACCTGATCATTACCGGGAACATTTCGGCCACCAGCCAACTGACAAAACTTTACCGTAACGTGAATGGCGAATTGATCTTTTACAATACACTGATCCCGGGTGTACAGTACGGCGATATCGCCTGGGTGGATTTTGATGGCGACGGAGATGATGATGTGGCCATTACTGGGTACAACGAGAACTTGCTCAGCATCACTCGTGTATACGAGAACAGGAACGGAGGATTCGTGGACACCGAAATGGATCTTCCGGGACTCACCTTTTCCTCTTTTGATTTTTCCGATTATGATGGTGACGGCGATATGGACATGCTACTCTGTGGAATGAGGGAGGACGGTACTCCTATGACCATGATCTATGACAATAATGGCGGGGTTTACACTAAAGCGCCTCATGCCCTTACCCCGATAATGCAGGGAACCTGCAAGTGGATCGATCTGTATACCGATGGTACAGATGATATTGTACTGCTGGGGAACACAGAGAATGAAATCTCTGGCGGGAAATATACAGGGATTGTTTATGCGCACCATGCCAATGAGTATGTTGAGGTTGCCAAAATGGAACAGATGCCGGGACCGATCATTGCAACAGGAGATTATGACGGTGATAAGCGGACCGACCTGGCCTTCGCCGGGAGTTCGGGCGGAGCCTCAAGAATTTACCTGTATCGCAATGAGATAATAAAAGGCGGTGGAAAGCCATGGCCTCCGAAAGATTTGAGTGTGATGGTGTATGGAGATAGTGCAATGCTGACCTGGAATGCACCATCGGGTGCCCATGGCAGTGAGGGCAGGCTGATGTACAACTTGAGGGTCGGCACTTCAGAAGGTGGTAGCGATCTTCTGTCGCCCCTGTCGTATAATTCGGGTCTCAGAATGGTTTTCCACCCAGGAAACGTTCCCGCTGGACAATCCAGGATGCTATACAACCTATCGCCCGATTCAACCTATTATGCAGCGGTTCAATCGGTGCATCCATCTTACCGGGGATCGTCCTTCACCCAGGAGATCGTGTTCAATACGGTCTCCGGATCCCTGGTACACGTGGCTATTTACGGTTCGAACAAATCCCTAAGGAACGCTGCATGGGTGGACATCGACAGTGATGGTGATCCCGATCTGGTGATGGACCATGGTGGTATCATCGATTCCTATGAAAACAGCAATGGCAGCATCGATTTCAGCTCGTATACCAGGCACGCTGAAGGAAATATTGCAGCCGGACTGCTGTTGAACGATTACGACAACGACAACGACGCCGATATCCTCCTGCTATCCTCCACAGATCCTTCAGCAAACAGCATGCTGGAGAACCAGTCGGGTGTTTATAACAGCACTCCGTTGGATATTACAGGATTGTATAGGGCCAATGCAGCGTGGGGTGACCTGAACAACGACGGTAGAAGCGACCTGCTGATCATGGGACTGGAGGAGACAAGTTCGGGTCTGAGCGCTCTTCTGTATGCTCAGCAGGAGGGCACCTTTGAATCGATGGATCACCAGCTGGTGCCCACCTATGTAGGTGAAATTCACTTGGTGGATATCGACAATGACGGGGACATGGACCTGGTAAGGTGCGGATTCACAGAGGATGTGAGCGCCGGCCCGGAGGATATCTTGCTGCTCATCAACCGGAACATGGGAGGAGCCTTTGACGAAGTGGACCATGACCTGCCAGGATTGAATTACGGTAGCCTCGATTTTGGGGATTATGACAACGACGGGGATCTGGATATGCTGTATACCGGTGCCGATCCATTCTCCGGTTCACCTCACAGTTATATTTGCGAGAATACCGGTGGAACCTTTGTTAAAGCGGATTCCATCCTACCCCTCTGCAATGCAAGTGTAAAGTGGTTTGATTATAACAATGACGGCTTGCTGGATATCGCGGCCAGCGGCTATAATGATGTGAGTCAGAACATTGGTAATCCCAATGCACAGATGTTCAGCGGATTGTTTATGAACCAGGGCGGAGAATTTGTCAGGG
Source organism: uncultured Bacteroidaceae bacterium (assembly GCA_964407305.1). Lineage (GTDB taxonomy): Bacteria > Bacteroidota > Bacteroidia > Bacteroidales > M55B112. The sequence goes on from CAYOVC010000147.1 coordinate 4,127, forward strand.
TTGCAACCCTCGCAACTTTTAAAGCCCCAAAGATCGCTATAGCCGATTATGACGGTGACGGCAGGCAGGATCTGTTTATCGGGGGTCTCCGTCAGAACAGCGACACCCTTGGGATCCTCTACCGCAACATGTCATCAGATCAAAATATTCCCCCCACGGCTCCTGTACTGAGGGACCCGGCTGTTTATCCTGACAGTGTCGTCATTTCCTGGAACCGCTCTTTTGATGTGGACGGCAACAATATGCTTTACTACAACCTCCGAATCGGAACAAGTCCAGGCGCTGGCGATATTTTGTCGCCACTTTCGCATGCCGACGGTACCCGGAAGGTCATAAACATGGGAAATATGCAGCAGTCTACATCCTACGCGATTCGCGGGCTGAAGCCATCGACAAACTATTATGCAGCGGTCCAGGTCATCGATAAAGGCATGGCAGTGTCGGACTGGAGCGAAGAGAAAAGCTTCACCACCCAGAGCACAGGCACAACGCACGAAATCGACATGTCGTTCGATGTGATGATCTACCCGGTTCCCACCCACGAGCAAGTAAATGTGGATGTGATCACCCCATTCGAGGGGAAAATTGACCTTGAAATCATTGATCTGATGGGCAGAAGCGTATTCCAGGCAACAGAGTGGGCGAAAAATGGAACGTTCACCTTCCATATTACTCTCACAGAGAGTGGACTATATTTTGCCAGAATCCGTTCGGGTGACAGGCAGGTAATCCAAAAGATCGTGGTGACTGATTGAATCCGAAGACCGGCTCGGACAGCCATACGACCCATACACATAACTCGCGGATGATAACTTTGAGAAATCCGAAATCGCTATGAATGGCGAATACCTTAAATAAACGAACGAATATCGCTAAAGACAACGGGCTGGAAACGGGTCACCTCGAAACCGGCTGCTACCTCTTAAAACTTCGGACACAAAATGATCAGATAACCAGGAAACTTCTGAAAGCAAACTAAATTCGGAAGTTAAAAATGCATTCGGAAAAAAACTGCTATACCGGAAATCCTGGAATTGCACGATCTCCCTTTCATCCTTGATTTGGCACAGTTTTGGATTAGGAAAAAGAAAAACTAACCTGTGGAAAAGAAAAATATCAAAATTAACAACGTCAAATCTGTTATACTCTTGTTGAAATCGAATCCTCCTTCATTGGAGGAACTTCAAAAATGGAAAAACCTGAAAATAAACATACTCACATTCGGTCAGCCCTCCAGCGAGCAACTCGAAAAACATTTCAGTACTGCAAAGAATGATATCTGCATCACCCAGGTAACCACCGAAATGGAGGATTCACGGGTCTCAGCCAGGTTGAGAAAAATCATTATTGACGAAGATCTGACTCCCAGGCTTACAGTGCTTTTTGCAGACGATCCCCACCTGATCAAGGCCTCACGGAAAAAGGGATTATATATCATTGCCGGGATTGCAACCGGGGAAACCAACAAAAGAGCGATGTATGATGCAGGCGCACACATCGTCCTCGATGGACTGGATAACATCAGGATATTTAAAGGTACAGAAGAGACAAAACCGGAGTATTCCCAGTTTATTCCCGATCTTTTAGAGAAAACGGAACACTTTGACAACCTTTTCAGCAATAAAAAACCAGTATTTTTCTTCGATTATGACGGGACCCTCTCCAAAATTGTGGATAATCCGAAAGAGGCTGTCATAAATGACAAAACCAGGCAACTGCTGCATAAACTGGCAGAGATCTATACGGTAGCAGTTGTAAGTGGAAGGGATAAATCAGATATCCAGGCATTCGTCGACCTCGAAAATGTCATATATGCTGGTAGTCATGGTTTCCGCATCACGGGACCCGGAGGGATGCATATGGAGATGGAAAATGCCAAAGAATTGCTTCCCCGCCTGGAGCAGATGGAAAAAGAGCTGAAAGAACTTCTGGAAAAAGAAATTGATGGCGTCATGGTTGAAAGAAAGTATTATGCAATCGCCATTCATTACAGGAATGCACCGCGTGGTTCATTTTCAGAAATAGTGGAACAGGTCAAAACTGTAATCGGTGAAGATGAGGATTTTAAGATTGGACGTGGAAAGAAAATACTGGAGGTCAGACCTTCCCTCAACTGGCACAAAGGAAAAGCCCTCGAATGGATCATGGAACAGTTAAATTTTTCATGGCCCGATGAATACCTGCCGGTTTACGTGGGTGACGATGTCACCGACGAAGATGCATTCAAAGTCCTGTCTGATGATGGCGTGGGCATCCTGGTGGGACAACACAGCCTGCTCTCAGCAGCCCACTACCACCTGGAAAATGTAGATGAAGTCAATGCATTTCTAAAACACATTGTAAATCATTGGTAAACTGATCCCTGAAACCAAAAAGAATGTGGCGGTTTTTCATTAAAAGTGTGTAGTTATTCCACACATCATCCATGGCTCGATGGCGACAATGCGGGCTATTTCTGCTTGCCGGAAATAATTACATATTGCCTCCGTTTGTGAAGGAGCCGGATGTTTAATTCTACATTGACCGAGTAAAATGTTTTCAGTACTGAATCACTGAAAACATTCCGCTTCTTCATGGTCTTTAGCCAAAATGGATACCGCCTGAATCCTTTAATGACATTGTCAGTGATATCCTCAAATTTTTCAACATGAAGTCCTGCCCGGGTCAGCGCTTCATTATAAGCATCTTCCGTCCAGTGGTTCAGGTGCATGTTTTTTTTCCATGAC
>CAYOVC010000148.1:0-6851 GCA_964407305.1 uncultured Bacteroidaceae bacterium
TCGGTATCTCGGGGGAGAGCGGATCGGGAAAGTCGGAGCTGTCGCATGCCCTGGGTAAGGCGCTGAAGGCGCATCATATCCGTGTGAAGGTGGTACACACCGATAACTATTACAAAATACAGCCGCTGCTTCGGGAGGAGTGGAGACGAAACAAGGGTTTTGACAAGATCGGCATTGAAGAGTATGATTGGGTGAAGATCAGGAAAACGATTCGTGATTACAAGGAGGAGCAGGAGTGCATGATGCCCTGTGTCGACCTGATCCCGGAGCAGGTGGATAAGTTGATCGTTGATTTTGAGAAGATTGATTTGCTCATCGTGGATGGATTGTATGCCATCAATGCGCCGGATGTGGATATGCGGATCTTCATTGATCTGACCTATCATGAGACCAAGATCAACCAGATCATCAGGATGAAAGAGGCGATGACAGAATTCAGGCTGAACATACTGAACTGTGAACACAAGGCGGTCAGATCGCTGCGACCGATGGCAGATTATATTATTAACAAGTCGTACGAGTTGAAGCGCCCCCATGAGGTAGAGGATTTGCCGGTCGAAGAGTAGGGTTAGCGATGACACAATAGCGATACGGTCAGCGAGAAGGAGACCGGCAGAATTGAACTGTATACACATGTGCTGCCGGGTATGTATTTGTTGAAGTTGCGAGATCAATCCGGGTTCAGAAAAACATTTCCCCTGATCATTCAGTAAAAGGTATAAAACTTTGTTTGCCTGTGCTTTCATCCCTTTAATTAACATGAACCCCATCCAGTATGATCTCCATATCTTATAAAAAAGCCATAGATTTTATCAATACCTTGAAAAAGGCACAATTATTGTAGTGTCACGTATGTTTGTTGCTTGAAATATGTAATTGCAAAATAAAAGAAAACGTTATGAAGATAAATTTTTTAAAACCGGCAGCCTACCTGCTGCTACTTTCTTTGGGAGTAATTTTTACAGTTACTTCATGTGAAAAGGAACAGGAAGAGATAAAACTGCCTCCGGCTGAGTCACTCATTATTGACTGGAGCATGTTTCCTAGTAATACGGCTAAAAGTATAACTGATGCTGAATTAAGTTATGGAAATTATCTCTTCTCCTGGGGCACTGTGGTAATCTGGAATACTGTTGTTGCTGCCAACATTTTTATCCCCACCTTTGCATATACTGAGGCACTCAAGCAAACTCCGGTGTATATTGACAATACATTGGTGTGGAGTTTTAGTTTTACGCACAGTGCGCGTACAATTGATGCCAGACTTACAGGTGCCCGAATCGACAATGAAACATTCTCGATGGAGATGGTGCTTTCCGAAGCAGGCGGATTTGCTGAGTTTACATGGTTCGAGGGAGTGATCAGGTATGACCATACCGCAGCTAACTGGACCCTGAGTCATAGTCCGGACAACCGGGTCGAATACCTGGATATTGAATATAAGAAAGACTTTGATACGGATGTTTCTAAAATCACGTATACAGTCATAGATCCCCAAAACGATCTGTATAACGGTTCTATTAATTTTGAAGTTGATCCGGAACGTGACCTGGATGCTCACTATACCGTTTCGAAAGCTGACAGTGCAACCTACATTGAGTGGAGCTCCTCAAATATAATGGGACGTGTTAAGGCGCAGCATCACTTTGGTGATGAAGACTGGCATTGCTGGGATGCCTTGCGGCAGGATGTTGAGTGTCCGGTTGAAAAGTAAACTTCACTTGTGGTATAGTACTGAATATTAGAACGCACGCTGCAATGCCAATAGTTTTTTGGTTATTTATCCGAAAGCAGCTACAATTTATGTGATGACGCAAAATTGTCAATTACATCTGTCAGATCTGGTTTTCCTATTTCCTGAAGGTCATAATACACCCTGGTGTTGGGTTTTTTAATATTAATGATCCTGTTCAGGTCGATTGGTGTTCCAATCACTACAGCGTCACAATCGGCTCCATTAATGGTTGCCTCAAGGTCCTTTAATTGCTGTTCCCCGTAACCCATGGCGGGAAGCAGTGTGCCAATCTCCGGATAGATTTTGAATGTTTCGGTAAGTTTTCCGACAGTGAATGGCCTTGGATCAATAAGTTCAGCTGCACCAAATTTTCTTGCCGCAACAGTACCTGCCCCAATTTTCATTTCACCGTGTGTCAGAGTGGGACCATCTTCAACCACAAGTACTCTTTTGCCTTTAATAACAGACGGGTCATCTACTGTGATGGGTGATGCTCCATCAATAACCTCGGCCCCTGGGTTGACCGATTCAATGCTTTCTCTTACTATTTGGATGTTTTCAGGAGATGCGCTGTCTATTTTGTTGATTACTACTACATCGGCGATACGCAGGGTTACCTCCCCGGGATAATAGGCAAGTTCATGTCCCGCTCTGTGAGGATCTGCTACGGTAACTGTCAGATCAGGTTTATAAAACGGGAAGTCATTGTTACCCCCATCCCACAGGATCACGTCACATCCGTCGGGATCATTTTCAGCAGCTTTCAGGATCGCTTCGTAATCAACACCCGCATAGATCACATTTCCCCTGACCACATGTGGTTCATATTCTTCCATCTCCTCAATCGTACACTTGTGTTTGGAAAGGTCCTCTACCGTTGCGAATCGTTGCACTTTCTGTGCTACCAGATCACCATAAGGCATTGGGTGTCGGATAGCAACAACCTTGAGGCCTTTTTCCATCAGGAGTTCGATGATACGCCGTGAAGTCTGGCTCTTACCACAGCCGGTTCTGATAGCTCCCACCGCAATAACCGGTTTGGTACTTTTTACCATCGTATCTTTTGTCCCCAGTAATTCAAAATTGGCACCGGCAGCGTTAACAATTGCACTGATGTTCATCACTTTTCCGTAAGGCAGGTCACTGTATGAGAAAACGCAGGTATCGACCTTCAACTCTTTGATCAGCCGGGTCAGTTCTCCCTCGGCATGTATAGGAATTCCATCGGGGTACAGTGAACCGGCAAGTTCTGCCGGATATTTTCTTCCGTCTATATCAGGAATCTGAGCTGCAGTAAAGGCGACCACTTCGTATGTTTCATTGTCCCTGAAATATGTATTAAAATTGTGGAAATCCCTTCCTGCTGCACCAATAATAATTACTCTTTTCCTTGCCATAATTGATAAATTTTAGTGTTTTAGACGATGTCAAATTTAGCGAAATCAAAGGTTGGCACCCGGTTTTATGCTGAATAAAATGTTTTGTTGATAATTACCAAAAAATCAGTATATTAAAGGTGTAAAATTTTGTAATTAAATATGTTTAAAAATATTATTTTTTCAATGTGGTGGGTTTAGCATCAATATGGCATTAATCTTGAAGTTTTAAGTTAAATTACCCTCCGGTATAGATTTTTATTTTATTTATGAATTTTCTGGCGCATACGTATCTGTCGGGTTGCAAGGAAGAGATTATCGTTGGTAATTTCATGGGCGACTATGTAAAGGGCAGAAACTATGTCCATTTGCCGGAATTGGTAAGGAAGGGGATCCTTATACACCGTGATATTGACACCTACACAGATGCACATCCGATTACCAGGAGGAGCAGGCTGCGTCTGGTAGAACGCTATCATAAATATGCAGGGGTTATTGTTGATATCTTTTATGATCATTTTCTGGCAAGCAAGTGGAGGGATTATTGTGGTATCCCTTTGGAGGAATACGTCGACAGGACCTATGATCTGTTGAAAAGAAACTATAAAAGTTTGCCACAGGGCATTAAGGTCTGGTTTCCGACATTTCTTGAAAATAACTGGATGCTGGCTTATAAAACTGTTGAAGGGATTGAACTGGTTCTTGACCGTATGTCGGCCAATACCAGCCTGCCGGATCATACAGGTTTTGCCATCGAGCGAATGCGTGAAAGGTACGGGGACTTCGAACGGGATTTTCAGGAATTTTTCCCGGAGATTATTGATTTTATTGAAGAGAAGTACGAAATAGATATCAGGATACAGGTAAATCGTTCAGGCGATTGTCAGACCGAATGAAGATCACCTGCTGAGCGAGTTCTTCCGGGTAGTCAATCGATTTCCAGAAGTTTTTTGTACTCTTTTTCATAAAAGAACTCCTTTTTACCAAAAGCAGGACGCAGGTCGGTGAGCCATAATGCATCGGCATCATATTCGGCAAAGAAGGGTTTTCCGACCCATTCAGGAATCCTTCCCTGGATAAAACTGAGGACATACACTTTTTCCCCATTGATCTCTGCTGTTCCGTTGATGTGTACTTTCCCGGGTCCGGCCGACATGGATGGTCCCCTCACCGTTCTGCAGATACCGGATAACTGCTGGTATGCCTGTGTGAAAATATCGAGGGCAGATTGTATGCTAACACCGAAATAATGATTGGCACCGGTATTCCTGGCCATAAACATATAATAGGGGATCATCCCCATGTCAACCTGCTTTCTCCACATCTTTGTCCATATTTCCGGATGATCATTGATGTGTTTGATTACAGGCGATTGTGTTCTGATCTGGGCGCCGGTTTGCCGGATTACATCAACAGCTTCAGCAACAGCATCGGTTTCAAGTTCGTTATAATGGCTGAAATGAGCCATTATGGCGAGATGAATCCCCTTATCAGAAACCCTTTTAAACAGTTCTGTGATCTCTTTTGAATCGGGATCGGTCAGAAACCTGTATGGCCAGAATGAAAGCGCCTTTGTACCTATGCGGATCGATTTGATATGGGGTAGGTCCGCCTTCAGTATGGCATCAATATACCGCTTTAAAATGCTTGCCTTCATCACCATCGGATCGCCGCCTGTAAAGAGGATATCGGTGATTTCTGTATTCTGGCGAAGGTACTCAATGAGCAGACCGGCCTGCTTCATTCCAAACTTAATATCACCCATACCAGTAAACTGGGGCCATCTGAAACAAAAGGTGCAATAAGCATGACAGGTCTGTCCCTGGGAAGGGAAAAACAGGATTGTTTCCCTGTATTTATGCTGAATACCCAATAGTTTTTCTCCATTGAGTGTGGGAACATTATGCTCAAGTTGTCCGGCAGGGTGGGGATTCATTTTTAATCGGAGGTTATTGACATATTTAGCCATCTCCTGCCTGGAAGCTTTTCGGGAAATCATCCGGGCGAGCTCCCCGAAATCTTTCTCAGCCAGCATCTCTTTTTGTGGAAAATTGAGGATAAAAAGCGGATCTGTTTCAAAACGATCCCAGTCTATCAATTCATCAATAACATATTGGCTTGTCTTAAACGGAAGAACCCTGGAAACTATATCTATTGCATGCTTCTGATCATCATTCAGGTTGGAAAGCTGTGGTATTTCCCAAAAATTTCTGCTGTTATATGCTTTGTATGCCTTCATAATCCCTCCAACTAATAAAATCCGGGCTGCGAAGATACAAAATTCGGGTCTTTTATTGAAATATGTGAGGCGCCTATTGGTCTTCAGGGAGTGGCTGGCCGATTAATATTCCTGTTATCAAGTGGTTATATGATTATGTTGTGGAGCATCAGTCCTGCCATTTTGTTGATTTCTTAACGCAGCAGTTCCAGTCTGTTAGAGTCGAGTTTGAGAAAGATAAACAGAAACATGGTAAATGACAGGAGGGAGGATCCACCGTAAGAGATGAACGGCAGTGGTATTCCGATGACCGGTAATAATCCGATTGTCATGCCGATGTTCACCATAAAGTGCATCAGGATCACAGCGATAAGTCCGTATCCGAAAACCCGGCTGAAATGAGAACGTTGTCGCTCTGCCAGTATAATCAGTCGCACAATAAGCATTACAAATAAGACAATGACCAGTGAGGTCCCAAGAAAACCCCACTCTTCTCCGACTGTACAAAAAATAAAATCAGTGCTTTGTTCCGGTACGAACTGTAGTTTTGTCTGTGTGCCTTTCAGGTATCCCTTGCCTGAAAAGCCGCCTGATCCGATGGCTATTTTTGACTGGTTGAGATTATAACCAACACCCTGTGGGTCATCTTCCAGACCAAGTGTAACATAGATTCTTTGACGCTGATGCTCCTTTAGGATATTGTTGATAGCATAGTTGACGGAAGTTACGAACAGAACTGCCACAAACATTCCAAGAAGAATTTTATATAATACTGGCCTACGGCTTCTTATTGCAATAGTCAGGATAATTACCGAGACCACCACAAAGCTGATCAGTGCAATACCATCGGCAGAAACTCCTTTTTCGAGATAGTGGTTGAGGCTGTATAGCAAACCAAAAAATGCCGCACCTGGCAGAAAAATTCCTACAATAACAGTTTTAGGTTTTAAATTATTCAGCAAAAGTATCAAAGAGACCAGCCAGATGCCCAGGATAATGTATATATTCTCAACAAAAAGAGTCGTTACAAAAAGGATGGCGAGGCTGGCCCCCAGTATCATGGCATTTTGAGAAAAACCTTCCCTGTACAGCACCAATAGAAATGCGCAAAAGACGAGGGCTGAGCCAAGATCGGGTTGAAGCATAATTAGTAGTGCCGGAGTAAAAATGATCATACCGGTAAGAAACAGGGGTTTAACTCCTTTTCTTATGGAAAAACCATGGGTTGTAAGCAGCCTGCCAAGAGCCAGTGCTGTGAAAGGTTTAGCAAATTCTGCGGGCTGGAGATGGAAGCCCCCCAGATCAAACCATGATCGGGCACTGTTGATTTCACGGCCGAAAAGTAAAACTGCGGCCAACAAGATCACTATAAAGCCATACAATGGATAGGCAAAAAAGGAAAAAAATTTGGAATCGAGCAAGAAGATGATCACAATGATCAATATTGTCAGGCCCACCCAGATCAACTGTTTGCCATATCGTTGGGAGAGGTCCAGAAATGTTCCGTCTCCTCTCATGTAGT
>CAYOVC010000149.1:0-6803 GCA_964407305.1 uncultured Bacteroidaceae bacterium
AGCTCGGACTGAAAATCTGGTCGTTCCCGGAGTACATCTACGAACAGAGCAGGGACAAAAAACGGATCGTCATCGGCGGCAGCCACGGCAAAACGACCGTCACCTCCATGATCATGCATGTGCTCTGGTACAACCATCTCCAGTTCGATTATATGGTGGGATCGCAGCTCGAGGGTTTCGAAACGATGGTGAAGCTCACCGCCGACGCCCCGGTAATCATCCTCGAGGGCGACGAATACCTCTCCTCCCCCATCGACCCGCGTCCGAAGTTTCACCTGTACCACCCCCACATCGCGGTGCTCACCGGCATCGCGTGGGACCATATGAACGTCTTCCCCACCTTCGAAAATTACCTGGAACAGTTCGACATTTTCGCCCAAAGCATCCCTACCGGGGGATCGCTCTTCTGGTACGCCGGGGATCCGCAACTGGAGCGTATTTCAAATGAGTGCAGCTGCAAAACCACGGCTTACGAAAGTCATCCCTATACCACAGAAAAAGGGAGAACCTTCCTGGTAAACGGAGACATTAAAGTACCCGTTCCGGTCTTTGGCCGGCACAACATGGAGAATATCTCCGCTGCCTGGCAGGTGTGCAGAGAGCTGGGCATCACAAAAGATATGTTCTACGAAGCGATCTCATCTTTCAAGGGGGCAGCGAAAAGACAGCAGCTGCTAACAGAAGCTGCCGGAAAAAAGGTGTACCTCGACTTCGCCCATGCCCCTTCAAAGGTGAGGGCCACCATGGAAAGCTTCCGCGAAACCTACCCCGGGAAAAAAATCACCGCCTGCCTGGAGCTGCACACCTTCAGCAGCCTCAACAAAGCGTTCATGCCGCAGTATGCCGGCACCATGGATGCCGCCGACAGGGCCATCGTCTATTACAACCCCGAAGTGGTAAAGCACAAGCAACTGCCTGAAATTGAAAAATCCTTTGTTTCCAATTGCTTTCAGCACAAAAATCTGCAGGTGATAGCCGATGCTAAAGAGCTGAAAAGCACACTGCTTACAACCAAAGATGCAGATGTATACCTGTTGATGTCGTCGGGAAATTTCTCCGGACTGGACCTCACTGAAATCGCTCAAAGCCTCGCGAGCCTGTCATGAAAGTTTTGATCCAATAAGAGAGTTCAGGATGGTCAACTTGCTATATTTCCAATAATTTAGCAAGTCATACTGCTATATTTCTATTAATTTAGTAACTTTGATTGTCATATTTACAATTTCATGCGATGAACTGGATAACCCGCCATTACGAAAAAGACTTCGAAAATCTACTAAAAAAACCTAAAGTACTTGTAATTCATGGTCCGAGACAGGTTGGTAAGTCAAGCCTTATAAACCGGATGTTGCTGAATAAGAAGCAGATCTTTCAGGGAGACGGAAATGACCTGAATCTACGTGAACTATTGGAGTCAATGAGTTTAACCCGCATAAAAAACGCATTCAAGGGTTATGAAATCGTATTTATTGATGAGGCACAGCAAATTGATAAGGTTGGTAGTGCTTTAAAACTGATGGTGGATCATATTCCTGACCTGCAAATAATTGCAAGTGGCTCTTCGTCGTTTGACTTGTCCAACAAGATCGGAGAACCCCTGGTGGGAAGACAGGTCGTTACCATGCTATATCCTGTCTCCATACTGGAGCTGGCAAAAAATTCGGGGGGCATGCATGTAATACAGGAATTGGAAAACCTGATGGTTTTTGGAGGATATCCGGAAGTGATGGTGGCCGGGAGCAATGAAACAAAGGTGGATACACTTATTCATCTGAGAAACGCTCTTCTGCTAAAAGATATTCTTGAATTGGAGAACATTAAAAACTCCTCAAAATTGATGGACCTGCTTCGGCTGCTCGCATTTCAAATTGGCATGGAGGTATCACTGAATGAACTCAGCAATCAGCTACAAATTGCGAAACAGACAGTTGAACGTTATATTGACCTGCTTGAAAAAGTTTTTATAATAAAAAAAGTTCAGGCTTTCTCCTCCAACCTGAGAAAAGAGATATCGAAATCGCATCGCTACTATTTTATAGACAATGGAATTAGAAATGCCGTGATTAATAATTTCAACCCGTTGAAGTTCAGAAACGACGTTGGAATGCTCTGGGAAAACCTGATGTATTCAGAGAGGCTGAAAACAAGAGAATACCTCAAAATATATGCAAATAATTATTTCTGGAGGACTTACGACCAAAAAGAGGTGGACCTGGTGGAAGAAAGAGACGGAAAACTATATGGTTACGAGTTTAAGTGGCAAGCTAAAAAAACCAAACCGCCTAAATTATGGCTGGAAACCTACCCCAATGCCTCATATCAGGTAATTGATCAAAATAACTTCCTCGAATTCCTGACTTAATAACGATCGGCGGCGCCATGATGCAGCCGGTATTGAAACCGGCACAAAAACTCAATTTGGATTTTTACGTACTATCGGTTTTTGGATCATAAATTCAGCAGCCATTTCCATACAGGGATGACTTCAATCTTCTTGCCACCTATCTCCAACATGCGTTCGGTATCCCGCGTTATAATTAACAAATGACGGCACTCCAATACTTCTGTAATTTTATCCTTTTTTTACAAAACAATATAGCTATTATTTCATTCTACAGATAGAATAAAAATGCTTTTTCAAGCACTTTTGTACAATGAAGAATAGATGGTAATCTAACACATACAAATGCCGGACCCTGTTTAAAGAAGAACAGGGCATACAATCGAAATAATCCATTGCTCAGCTAAAACTCCTTCGATCACCCTGGCATATTCATTACAAACTCATGAAAATTTTCCGGATGTATCACCTTAAACTCATGTTTTGGGTACGCATTGGAGAAAGTTTTAGATAAATGCGCTTTCTTCTGCGGGCTCCATTTAAATTCATAAGCATACAATTTGTTTTCCCATTCTTCAACATAATCAACTTCCTGCTGCTGTGTAGTCCTCCAGAACCATGATTTAACGTCTATTTCATGATTACCGAGGTGTTTAAAGCGTTCGCTGACAAGAAAATTTTTCCATAAAGAACCTTTGTCTGTTCGCATTGGAATAGGCGAAAAATTACCTAATACAGCATTCCGAATTCCATTGTCGAAGAAATAAATCTTACGTCCCCTTTTTATCTCATTTCTCACATTCCGGTTCAGTGCTCCCAACCTAAAAATAACACCGGTTTTTTCCAATAAATCAATATACTTCTCAATGGTTTCCTTGTCCGAATTGAGCAATTGCGCCAGTTCGTTGTATGATACTTCGTTTCCGATTTGCAAAGCAAGGGCAGATAGAATCTTTTCCAACAGAACAGGCTTTTTAATTGTTTCCAGGGTTAATAAATCTTTGTACAGAAAACTTGAAGCGAGCGATTGAAGCATCTTCTTTTCCAGTCCCATGTTCATTGCAATATCTGGATAACACCCATAAATCAAACGGTGCTCAAGTAATCTTTTTTCAGTAAGAAACCCATGATAATCAACCATTTCACCAAAAGATAAAGGATAAAGTGTAAATTCAAATTTCCGGCCTGTCAACGGTTCTTTTATTTTATTAGCCAATTCAAATGATGACGAACCGGTGGCGATTAGTTGCACATTTTTAAAACTATCATGCACTATTTTCAATGCCAGCCCTGTTTCAGGAATTCGCTGCGCTTCATCCAGTAAAACAATTTCTGAATTTCCAATAATAGGAATAAGTTTCGTTGGGTTCAAATCTGTAAGTATTGCCCGCGTATCCGCATCATCTCCATTCAAAAAAAGCGTTTTTTCTCTGAATGGGGCCAGGATTTGTTCCATTAAAGTTGTTTTCCCTGTTTGTCGGGCTCCATAAAGAATAATTGTCTTTTTTGTGAAGAGATATTTCTCAATATTCCCTTTAAGATGCCTTTGAATCATGTTAATTATAATATTTCTCGATTATAAACGAGTAAATATATAATATTTCTCGATTTAATCCGAATTTATTTATCAAAAATATCGGATTAATTGAACATATAATTCTTAATAATCTGGATTGGATTTCTAAATATAGTAATTACAATTTGCATTGTTTTCTGCCGCTATATTTTGCAGGTGCTTTTGCGCGTTTTGGAATTGGCAGTACCTTCAGTTTTAAAAGTGAATGAATACCGGGGGATTGCTCTTCTGGTAAGCTGGGAAGCCTCCGGGGCCTATTTATCTGTAGATATCCTTTCGGTTACCGATATCTACAATAATGATAATCAGTTTATCATCCTGAATCTCATAGATTACCCGGTAATTACCTTGTCGGATGCGCCATCCCGGGCGACCTTTAAGTTTTTTGGATCCTGATGGTCTGGGGTCGTGAGCAAGATCAAGTATAGCTGATTTAACTTTTTTATAGTCGCTGGCCGGTATCTTGGCCAGTTGTTTTTGAGCCCTGCGGAGTATTGAAATCTTATAGGTCATTACGCTCCTTCTCGATCTCTTTTAAAGCCTGTTCAAAGGGAATAATCTCATCTTTTTCAGCTTTGGCAACATCGTAGGCACGTATATCATCGATATCCTCCAATTGATCCAGCAACTTATTGTACTGCTCAATGGGCATAAGGACAGCAATTCTGTTACCCTGCTTGTCTTCAATAAACTGTTGTCTTAACGCTCCCATAATACTTCTTTTCAACAAAACTACTACTTTTTTCCGACACACTTAACTACTATTATACCAATTCAGTTTTTCTCAACCCAAGTTTTGCTTGAACTCCCGATTGAACACTTTGTGCATAACACATAATAACTCACTATTTTACTGCTTACAAACAAAATTACGATCATTCTTCATAGTTTGGATTGGATTTCTAAATAGAATAATTATAATTAGCATTGTATTTCTAAATATAGATTACTATATTTACCCTGTATAATTAAATGTATATGGAAAGACATATTTACTCCAATTTAACAGATTGGGTAAAAATGAGCAGGCGTAAACCTTTATTGTTGCGCGGTGCAAGGCAGGTTGGCAAGACATGGCTGGTTGAACAACTAGCGAAGAACAACTTTGAATTCTTTCTGAAAATTGATTTTGAGGAGAATCGGGAGTTGACAACTCTATTTGAGGGAGATTTAAATCCTCAAAAAATATGTTCTGAACTGGAACTGAGAACTGGCATCGATATCAAATCCGGCAAGACAATACTTTTTTTTGATGATATTCAAGCATGTCCGCGTGCGATTATGGCCCTTCGTTATTTTTTTGAAAAAATGCCCGACTTACATGTCATTGCTGCAGGGTCACTTTTGGAATTTGCCTTTAGTGAAATCTCGTTTCCTGTCGGACGCATTCAGTCGATGGAAGTTCATCCCATGAATTTTTCAGAATTTTTATTTGCATTAGGTTATGCCAAAGCTGCCGGCATCTGCAATAATCCTATTACGGAAGTATCCGATTCAACGCATGAGTTTCTACTGGAACAACTTCGAATTTATTTATTAACTGGAGGAATGCCCGAGTGTGTTAAAGTTTATGCAAGCACCAAATTGCTGAAGCAGGCGGCTGAAGTGCAAGATGAAATTTGTAAAACATACCGTTTGGATTTCAACAAATACAAACCAAAGACAGATATAAACTGTTTGAATGCCGTTTTCTCAACAATTGCAGCCAGCGTTGGAAAGCAAATAAAATACACCGGACTAGCCGTTGATTTTTCTATTCCTACCAATAAGAAAGCATATGAAAGTATAGTACAGGCACGAATAGCAAAAAAAGTAAAATCATTGAGCAGTATTGGAATACCATTGGAGGGTTATGCTTCTGATAAAAAATTCAAGAATATATTTCTTGATGTAGGTCTAATGAACAGGGTGATGGGAATTGATTACAATGAAGCTCTTAGTCATAAAAATTTACTGGCAATTTACAGGGGTCAACTTGCCGAACAATTTGTTGGACAGGAATTTACATCAGCAACGAATAATCAACTGTATTACTGGGCCCGGGATGCAAAAAACAGCAATGCTGAAATTGACTATTTGATGGTAATTGACGGAAAGATATATCCGGTTGAAGTTAAAGACGGTCCTGCAGGAAAACTTCGTAGTCTGCATTTTTATCGAAAAACTCACGAGCCTTCCTGGTCAGTAGTGTTTAATGCCGGAAAAGCAGGTGTGCTCAAAGATAAGAACATTCTATTCCTGCCGCTATATTTTGCAGGTGCTTTTGCGCGTTTTGGAATTGGCAGTACCTTCAGTATAAAAAGTGAATGAATACCGGGGGATCGCTCTTCTAGTAAGTCGGGAATCCTCCGGGCTGAACCCTATCCTCACCGGATTCCTCGAAGCACCCAGGGTCTGCTGCTCAACGTAATAATAGGACGAATCCTGGAAATTGTATTCCTGACTGTACCTCCGTGAGAAATCAACCGGTGTGGTGGTGAGATACAAAAAAGGACGCTTGTGCCCTGTAGTTTTTATAATCCCAGAACTCCACACCGGTCAGCTTCCCTCTTTTCTGCTACCAAATTATTTGAAGGTCCGGCAGCCTAAATATCGAAAATCAAATTCTTATCTTTGTCGCTTCATTCGAAAAAAAAACAGAGCGATAAATGGAAGAAAAGCAGAAGATCGACAATATAGAGCTGGATTTTGTAAAACCCGGGGACTACAACGAGGTGAAGGAGGCGATGATTGAGGCTTACCAGAACATGCCGAATGCCTATTGGAAGGAGTACCATTTAGAGGTGCTAACCAAAAAGTTTCCCGAGGGACAGGTGATGATCCGGGTGAACGGTCAGCTCGCCGGCTGTGCACTATCGATCATTGTCGACTACACAAAATTCGACA
>CAYOVC010000150.1:0-6775 GCA_964407305.1 uncultured Bacteroidaceae bacterium
CGATGGACACATATATCCGGGGCGGGAGTTATGCCGATGATAATTTTGGCGCAGTTGAAGAACTCTATCTTAAAGGGCACCCTACGAATGAAGATTACGAACGTCAGATGCTGTTTCAATTTGATCTTTCATCTTTATCACAAGGAACATCTGTGGTAAATGGGAAAATCCGTCTTTACTGCACATATTCTGCAGGAGATCATACAATAACCTTGTATAAAACAACTGATAACTGGACAGAAGAATCTGTTACATGGAATAATGCGCCTTCTATTGGGCAAGAGATAACATCTTTAACAATTAAAGATGCGTATGTAAACTCGTATATTGAAATAGATATTGCCGATCATATATTCAAGGAAAAGGAAAGCGATAAAATCTTAAGTCTGATCATCGCCGATACGCAAAAAAGTAATAAGCACTCTAAGTATTATTCCAAAGAAGCGCCGGATAATCATCCTGAATTGATAGTAGAGGAAGCCATATGTGATTGTGAAGTTGCGGTTCCGGAGCAGTTCATGGTTTCAAATATATCTGCCACCAGAAACATATTAACCTGGGATCCTGTTACTTGTTGCGCTATAACAGGAATAAAAATAGAGCGAAAAGTCGAGGAAGGAGTTTTTGAACCCCTGGCCGTAGTATCAGCATCTGTGGCTGAGTTTACAGATGTGGCTTTGTTAGCCGAAACGCTATATACATACCGGATTCAATCGTATGGATCAGGTCAGGAGTCGGCATGGAGTTCAGAAATATCTGTAACCACACCGAGTTACAAGGGTATTACATACTATATGGATGCAACAGCAGGAGACGACAATAACGATGGGGTGTCGGATGGGAATGCATGGAAAACTTTGAGCAAAGTAAATAAAGTAATACTATACCCGGGCGACCAGGTATTATTTAAATCGGGCGAAACATGGATTGGAACTTTCAATCCGAAAGGATCCGGAATAGAAGGGAAACCCATCAAGGTCGGAAAATATGGAGATGGGGATTTACCGACTATCCAGGGTCCTGGAACCGACTTAAGCAACGCTGTTTTCCTGTATAACCAGTCATACTGGGAGATTAGTGATATCAAAGCAACGAATCCCGAACCACAGGATATAGCCCAATATTCAAAAAGAGCAATTTACATCCTTGCGGAAGATGCCGGAGAGATAAATCATATACACATTAAAAATGTTGAGATAACAGATGTTGAAGTACTAATGGACGATTTTGCTGATTCGAGGTTTTATGGAGGGATTTATTTCGAAGTATTGGGCTCTGCCACCGAAACCTGGTTCAACAATATATTATTTGAAGGATGTTATTTTCATCATCTGGACAGAACGGGTCTAAGCAACCAGTCATCATGGTGGAAACGTGGGATTGACTCGAAGTTTGGGGATCAGATTAATGACCCTGAAACTACGACAACCTATGACAATTGGGTTCCAAGCACAAATATTGTTGTTCGGAATTGCCGTTTTGAACACATAGGTGGAAACGGACTGATAATGCGTGTATCAAAAAACACATTGGTAGAAGACAATTATTTCACCTATTGTGCCGAGGATATTTCCGGGAATGCTGCGTTTTGTTTTAACACTGACAGCACAATCTTTCAGAGAAATGAAGCTTGTTACACCATTTATAACGAAGGAGATACCGATGCAAGAGGCATAGACAGTGATTTCAGAACAAAACACACCATCATACAATACAACTACCTGCATCATAATGGCAAAGGAGGGGTAGTCGCAACCGGAGGTAATGGAGGCGCCACCTCTGTACCCCGCTTTAATATCGGCACCATCATACGATATAATGTTTTGGCAAACAATGAACAACACATTGTCAGAACCTCCGGAGTATTGTACGATATGTCTGTATACAATAATCTATTCTATTCCGATGAGTCGATAGAAAACCTGGTAATTATTGAAAATGGTACCTGGGGAGGAGCAGCAGTAGATGGAGCCTATTATTACAACAACATTTTTTATATCAAAGGAAGCAAACCAACCTATAACCTGAGCGAGGGTGAAAATAACCTGTTCTCAAACAATGCATATTTTGGTGCGAGCGGCGTGGCGAGAGAGGATGATAGTAATCGTATATATGCAGATCCGCTATTATCCTCCCCCGGAATTGCTTCTGATATTAATGATTTAGACAGGTATAAACTAATCGAAGGTTCGCCATGCATTGGATCGGGAAAATTGATAGAAGGAGCGCCGGATAAAGATCTTTTTGGAGTTACCTTAGATACTCCAATAGATATTGGGGTTCATCAGTTCAGCAGTGACAGTTCCATTGTATCTTTTGATAATACACTGATAAATGATGCACCGCTCAGGATTTTCCCTTCTCCGGCTAATTCTCTGGTGAATATAGTTTTCAATGAATCTGTTTCAGGAATTGTAAGTGGTGTAATTTATGACCCGAACGGGAGAAAAATAGCGGGTTTTAAGCAAAAAGCAAATGGCAATAGTATTTGCCTGAATCTGGATCATCTGGATATAAAGAGTGGGACATATATCCTTCAAATTCAAACTCCAGGGTTTAAGTATTACTCCCGCAAACTGATAAAAATATAGATTTTATGAACCACTCATCATTGAGAAAAGATAAATCGACATTAAAAGAATATAAAATGATTTCCAAACTAAAAATTATTACCGGATTGATTGCTGGAATGTTTCTATGCGGTTGCAGTATTCCAACGGATAAGATTGAAAAACCAAATGTGCTCTTTATAGCCGTTGACGATTTGAATGACTGGATCGGTGCGCTCAATGGACACCCACAGGCCATTACGCCCAATCTGGATAAGCTGGCAGAGAAAGGGATATTGTTCACCAATGCACATTGCTCACAAGCTGTTTGTACTGCTTCCCGAAATTCAATGCTGTCAGGGTTGCACCCCATAGCTACAGGATGGTATGCCTCCACAAGTAGCATGAGAAAGAATTATGATGAGGTCATGGAGGGTAACATGATGTTGCCGGAATATTTCAGAGCACATGGGTATAAAACAATGGCAGTTGGCAAGATCGCGCATAGTGGCGAATCTGATTTTAAAGATAAAACTGATCAATACTGGGATGTTGTAGCACCTCATTTTTGGTCTGGGATGGAAAAACACATCAGGGATAATGGTTATGGCTACAGGGGACTCATGTTTTACCCCTTCCCAAAAAACGGCGGACAGTTAGTTGAGTTGTATGGGAAGGACACTATTTTAAATTACTATATAAATGTGAGACGTTTCTATTCTTTGTGCGGAGGTCCGCTCGACAGCCAGGACATACCTAAAAAAGGAATGTATGATGAGCAAATCGCAGACTGGGCCACTAAACAATTAAATGCCGAACATGATTCTTCATTCTTCCTGGCAGTAGGATTCTTACGGCCGCATGTCCCATATGCCGTGCCAAGAAAATACTTTGAAATGTATGATCCCGAAAGCATCATATTGCCTGACATACCTGATGACGAAATGAGCGACATCCCGTTATATGGTAAAGCTTACGCCTATGGCTTTACGCCAAATGGTGGATGGTATGATGTTAAACGGAAAGAAAACATGCAGAGGGAACTGGTACATTCCTACCTGGCCAGTGTAAGTTTCGTTGATGATCAGATTGGGAAAGTTTTGGATGAACTGGAACAAAGTGATTACGCAAAGAATACAATTATCGTTTTATGGTCTGATCACGGGCAGCATCTGGGAGAAAAACGCCACTTCCGCAAACAATCTCTTTGGGAGGAATCAACCCGTGTCCCGATAATCGTTTATGATCCCCAAAGCAAAAAGAAGGGTGTCTGCGACGAAACTGTAAGCCTGCTCGATATTTATCCCACCCTTCTCGAGTTGTGCGGTCTACCTGAAAACGAAAAAAACGATGGTCATAGTTTTGTCCCATTGATTCATAATCCGGAAGCAGATTGGGAATTTCCGGTGTTGAGCGTGTGGCATTATAAAAACTATGCCGTAAGAAGCAAAGACTGGCGATATATTCGATACCGCGATGGTGGAGAAGAATTATATAATCATACTTCGGATCCCGGTGAACACAGGAATTTAGCAGGATTAAAGGAATATCAAAATACCATCGACGAGCTAAAAAAATGGCTTCCTCACACTGAAGCGCTGCCTGCAGGCATTGATGATTGGGATGGTGATTCTTACGATCAAAGAGTGCGTAACTGGGAGCAGACAGAAGTTCCGGCATGGCTGGAATAATAACCATACAATTACAAGCTAGAAATACATATCAGATAATTTCTTAAAAAGAACAATAGAGATGACCAGATATATAAATAGATTTATCGTTTTAAGTTTGGTCCTGGCTGTTTCCATTCCTGTTCTCTCCCAGGAATCAAAATCTCCACCCTATTCAATTTCAATTAATGATAACTGGAAATTTCACAAGGGAGGTGTTGCGTTTGCCTTTAGAGAAGGACAAAAAGGTATTCCCGAAGGCGTGGACGAAAATTGGGAAACCGTCTCCATTCCGCATACATGGAATGCCGAGGATCCTTTTGATGAGATGGCTTCGTATACCAGGGGAATTGGCTGGTACAGGAAATTCTTATTTATTGATTCATCTGATCAGGACAATCGATATTTCTTAGAATTTGAAGGCGCAAATCAAAAAACAGACGTATACGTAAACGGCATATTTGCCGGCCAACACAAAGGCGGATATACAGGCTTTACTTTTGATATTACAGCGTATGTTAAACCTGGCGCTAAAAACCTGATTGCCTTAAAAGTTGATAACAGTCACGACAATACCATCACACCATTATCAATTGGTTTTGCCTTATATGGTGGCATATACCGGGATGTCTGGTTAAGAGTTACCAATCCCGTTCATTTTACCAAAACACATTATGGCTCATCAGGTATATACATAAGCACGCCTTACGTTTCTAAACGTGAGGCAAGCCTGAATATTCATTCAATCATTGAAAATAAGACTGAAATAGAACAGCACCTGGAAGTTTCTCATACGGTAATTAATCCGGATGGCAAGGAAGTACTAAAAATTCAGGAAAAAATGAGTATTCCCCCGGGAAAGCGTGTTGATTTTAAAGATGCTCAGGGTGAGGTAAAAAAACCATTACTCTGGTCGCCCGAAAATCCTGAGCTATACACGGTGATCAGTACCATTGAAGCCAACGAAAATGTAATAGATAAGGTTGAAAATCCTTTGGGTCTCAGGTGGTTCAAGGCAGAACCTGAAAATGGTTTTTTTCTAAATGGCGAAAAATATATTTTGAAAGGGACCAATCGTCACCAGGATTACCAGGGATTAGGGATTGCCCTTCATGACAGTTTGCATGTCAGAGACCTTAAGTGGATAAAGAACATGGGGGCTAATTTCTTAAGACTTGCTCATTATCCGCAAGATCCTGCAGTTCTGCAAACTGCTGATTCATTGGGTCTGCTGATATGGGTAGAAACGCCAAATGTGAACTACATAGTACCCTCGGATGAAATAACGGAGAACGCCGGAAATAACCTGTTGGAAATGATTTATCAACGGTACAACAATCCGTCAGTCATTTTCTGGGGATCGTCAAATGAAATCTTCCTCTGGGATAAAACCGCTAGAAGAGAATCGAAGATTGAAGATGAATCTTATCAACAGCAAGTCAGGAATTTCGTCTTCACGATGGACAGCCTCATCAGGATCGCTGATCCATACAGGATATCAACGCTGGCCATACATGGCAGCGGGGATTATGACAATGCAGACATTACAGATATTCCTGATATGGTATCTATTAACAACTATGCAGGATGGTACTTCGGAAGCTTTCCCGGATTTGGCAATTATCTTGATTCGAGACGCCGAAGATTTCCGGATCAGGTATTATTTGTAAGTGAATATGGTGCAGGCAGCGATGGACGTATTAACAGCGTTTCCCCCGAAAGATTTGATTTTTCAGTACAATATCAGCAGTTATACCATAAATCATACCTGAAGCAAATTAAAGAGCGCAACTATCTGGCTGGAACTGCTATCTGGGCTCAGTTTGATTTCTCTCAACCCCATACCGGAGGTTCAATTTACCATATTAATCAAAAAGGCATGCAAAGGTGGGATCGAATACCGAAAGACGTTTACTATTTCTACAAAGCCAATTGGAATGAAGAACCGATGGTCTACATTGCTTCAAGGGACTGGATCAATCGTGCCGGATGGAATGGGAAAAGCAATCACAGTCTTTTACCGGATAAACAAGAAATCAAAGTATACAGTAATTTACCGGAGGTTGAACTTTTCGTCAATGATATTTTCCAGGGGAAGAAGAAACCGGATGAACTCATGGAAGCTGTTTGGCAAATTAAGCTAGAGGAAGGTAAAAACAGCGTGAAAGCAGTTGCAAAAAAGGGTAAAAATCGTTTAACAGATGTTATTGAACTGAATTATACAAACTATAACCTCGATTTTAATGATCTAAATGAAATAGCCATCAACTCGGGATCTAATTGCGAATTCATTGATAATTCAGGAAGGTTGTGGTTACCTGATCAGGTCTATACGGAAAACCATTACGGAAGCATTGACGGGGATGCCAGAATGATAAAAAAAGATATGATACTAAAGGGGATAGGTGATCTGGAACCACTATATAACTATTATTTGGTAGGGCTTACTGAATACAGGATAGATGTCCCCGATGGCGTTTACAATGTTAACCTGCTGTTTGCAGACGGAGAAACCCTCACAGCTGGCGAGCGGGTATTCGACGTTACCATTAACGG
>CAYOVC010000151.1:0-6763 GCA_964407305.1 uncultured Bacteroidaceae bacterium
GGTTTGGGATTGGTTTCCATGGTTTAGGAAGTATTCGAACATCTCATCGATCTCCCCCGGTCCGCGTGAGGCCAGGTTCGGCATCTGCAGTTCCGTTACCGCCTACCGGTAAAAGTGGTCCCACCGGAAATTCCCTGCCTCACATTCAGCAGCCTGGTCCTTGTTGGTCGCTGCGGTGATGGGGGCGATCCCCCGGTAACTTGTAAAACCGGTTTTGGCTATTCGCGTTTGTTGATTTCTGTAGTTCGTGAGAGGTGATCCTCGTTGCTCGGATCAAAAAAAAGACCTTCCCTTGTGAAGAAGCCTTTGAATGTTACAGAGCTGTCATTTATTTGATTTACAGTAAGGTATTAATTTTACTGGCATGTTGTAAGTAGTAGCTAGTCTGTTGGGCTATCTTGAAATTTTGCAAATCCAAATACTTCTATTTGATTCTGATTGATTCTGAAAACTATTGTATATCCCTTATAAATTAAATCTCTAATAGATTCATCCTCAAAATATATTGATTGTCTGCAACGCGTTGGATTTGATCGTATTTTCTTGATGTCTTCAATTAGATTCTTTTTGAATCTTCTTGCGGCTGTAGGATTGTCTTGAGCTATATATTGAAGCTGTCTTTCAAGGCGTTGAACGAAAGATTCTTTATAAACTATTTTCATAATTTCCTTAGACAATTTGATCTAATCTTTTCTCAAATTCGTTTTGATTTAGAAAACTGGCTTTCCCATTTTCTATCTCGCTAAGCTCCTTATGTAAATAGTCTTTAACTTCTGAAAAATCAGTACTATAATCAAGTATCTCAACTTCTTCCTTGCTGAATTTACTTATTAACCATATAAATTTATCATATACTTGATCGCTTATTTTCAAATGAATCGTACGCATCTCTTTTTTTTTTCAAATATACAAAAAGTCAGGGATCTAGCATATTAATCTCTGCAGCTGGGTAACAGGCCTCCGCAAATAGGCTGCGGAGTGAGCGGTTATGTTTGCAGTCCGGATACGAACTGAACCAACCCGGCAAACCCGTAACCAATAAATTTTACAATATGAATATACAGCAGGAGAGCAAACAGACATCACGTATCATGAAAACCATTGAGGCGCTGACTGATAACCTGGAGAATTCGAGGCTCGATCCCGAAAAGATCTCACAGTCAGCAGCCGAACTGGATGAGCTGGCCGCTTTTATGGAGGCGAACCGGACCCAGGCGCTTCTCTTTGCAGCAATCCTCTCCCTGAACTTCAAGAAACGGAGGGTATCTGTCGACCAGCTGGCAAAACACTTCGGAGTAAACGGCATTCATATCATGACCCATATTGCCGACCTGAAAGCCTTGCAAAAGCAGCGCTGGATTCGTTCAGACATGGACGGCGAAAGTAAATATGCCATGCTGAGCGACATCAGCTTTTATATTACACGCGATGTGTTTGACCGTGTGATGAAGCAGCATGAGGGGTCAGGAAGGACTCACTGAAGAGGAGGAGATGGTCTTTATGATTGTCTGTCAGCGCACCCTGCTTGGCGACACGGAAGTGGATCTTGACAAGGTCGTCCAGATCGCCGGTGGCACATCGTACGATTCGGTTAGGATCAAGCGATCAATCGTTAATGGTCAAAATAAACTCATTAAAACGGGGCTCATCAGAATTGAGGAAGGCATTTTTAAGTCAGATAAGGAGGTTGCACTAACCGACCGGGCGATCAGAAGGTACTTTAGCGAGGATGTGAACATACTGATTAGCTCGAAGGTGGACAACAGCAATATTCAGAAATGCGATGCCATTACACCGGTTAGTCTCTTCTTCAACCAGGAGGAGAACCAAAGGATCGGGCAGCTGGGCAAATTGCTTACCAAAAAAGGATACAAAGAGATTACCAGCAGGCTGCAGCAGTGCAAAATGCGATCAGGCTTCACGATCCTGATGCACGGCGCACCCGGTACCGGCAAAACCGAGGCCGTGATGCAGCTTGCACGAAAGTCAAAACGCGACGTGATGCGGGTGGATCTCAGCAAGACCAAAAGCATGTGGTTCGGAGAATCGGAGAAGAAGGTCAAGGAGATTTTTAATCAGTACCGCCAGGTTCTGAAATACGCCGACCAGGTCCCCATCCTGCTTTTCAACGAAGCAGACGGACTGTTTGGGATACGTACCTCCCAGGAGAAGTCCAACACTTCACAAACCTTCAATACCATGCAGAACATCCTGCTGGAAGAGATGGAGAATTTCGAGGGGATCCTGATCGCCACCACCAACCTGACGGCCAATTTCGACAAGGCCTTTGAGCGGCGCTTCCTGTATAAGATCGCGTTCCACCCGCCGGCCGTTCCGGTAAGAAAAAAGATCTGGAGGGCGAAACTTCCGGAAGCACCCCGGAATATCGTCGACAAACTTGCTGATGAGTTCAACTTTTCAGGAGGACAGATCGAGAACATTGCACGGAAATATGAGATAGATGCACTGCTCAGTGGCAGTCCGCCGGATGAGAAGGAGCTTACCGGCTATTGCAGGGATGAGAGGCTTACCCACGACGACCGGACTCCTGTAGGGTTTAGAAAATAAATTATTGACATACTTAAAGACTGAACGATGCTTGAAAATTTGATCTTATTAATAAAATACCATTCCCGCAACATGGAATTTCGTGTTGGGGAGTTAAAAATTGAAGGGTCGGGGTACTGTTATGGCAACAATTGAACTAAATTCAGACATTTTTCATATCTTAAAGAAAAAATGTCCTATGAATCCATACATCAGGTACCGCATTATCAATTCACTGCTTAGCAATCGCCGGAGTGTATCCATCAAAGAGATCATGGATGCATGCAGGGATGCGATGGGTGTGAAAGTGTCCAAACGCACCATTGAAAAGGATATTGAGAACATGAGATATGATTCCGTGCTCAATTTCAACGCACCGATTGTCTATGACCATTACCTGCGGGGATACAAGTATGAAGACACCGGATACAGTATTGACCGGCTGTCACTGAAAGATGAGGAGGTGGAGACCCTGAAGTTTGCTGCCACGATACTGAAACAGTTCAGGCATTCAAATTTCCTGGAAAGATATGAAGGAGCCATTCAGAAGATCGTCAGCGCGATCAACAACAGCTCCCTGGCCAACAAGGAGTATGACATGTCCTTCATTGAGTTCGAGAGCGCTCCCCTGATGAAAGGCGATGAGCACCTGGATGCCCTGATCGGCCACATCATGGAAAAGCATGTATTGAAAGTGGCTTACCGCTCTTTTGAATCCAGGGAATCCAGGAACTATATCCTTCATCCATATCTGCTGAAGGAATACCGCAACCGCTGGTACCTTGTTGCCTGGCACGATGAAGCTCGAAAGTTCAAGGTCTTCGGTCTGGAACGAATCATTTCGCTGGAACAGACCTTTTTGAAGTCATTTCACAGCGGTGTAATCGATTTTGAACGCCTGTTCCGCGATTCGATAGGCATTACACGTTACGACCGGGAACCCGAAGAGATCGTTGTGGCATTCACAAAGCGACAGGCCTATTATATTGCAACACAGCCCTTGCATGACACCCAGATGCTGCTCCGTGAAGAGAATGAGCGGTACATTTTCTCCTTTACCATCGTTCCTACCTTTGAATTTACCGCTGCGATTCTCGGCTGGGGCTGCGAGGTGGAAGTGCTGGAACCGGCGTGGTACCGGAAGGAGATTAGTGATAAGATTGAGGGAATGGCAGGGGTTTATGGTAAATAAATTATTTTAAAATAGCTAATATATGAGTACATCAAAAATCTCCAAACAAGAAATGACCAACCTGGCTATCGAAAAAGCCATCTCCCTGATGGAGAACGCTCTCATGGGAGAGTCGCAGGCCATTGATTTGCAAAATAAAATCCTCGGTGCCTATGGGGTAAAAACTGATGAAAGGGCACGTTTGTACCGAGACTTTTATACCCGACTGATTCCGATCTACGGAGAGTATATTGATGAAGATGATTTTGATGACCCAAAATCAATATGGCCCTTCGATATCGACGAGGCGATGACAACTTCCATTCAGGAATATGTTTCGGGAGATACGTATGAAAAATACGAGGAGCTGATGTCCCGAACACTTGACATGTATAGCGAAATGGAAAATGACTGTTATCCGTTTTGCGAAATCTATTTTTCAGGCAATTTCCTGGATTTATTCTATTTCTCTGCTCTGCTCGTTCATGGCAATAATTCTCATGAATAGCAGATTCAATTAAAAAGTATATTTTGATATTCCGGATAAGTACATGACTGAACATGATGTACCGGGCATCATTCAGGTCAGTAAAGGCAAAACCCTGGCTTTTATAAGCTCGATTAGTTCCGGTTCCATATAATAGTAAGTATCCTCAATATCCAGCACAATGATCTCTTTATGGGCTGCTCCTGGAAATGCCAGCAGGATTAACCTCTTATGTTTCTCCTCCATCACAAAAATACGATCGGCCCATTGTATCAGGGATTCATCTATCCGCACCTTTGCATGCTTTGAAAAACCTGCAGATCTGCTCTGATATTTGGCTGTAGTGCCAATCACAGTCTCCGCTGTTCGGCTGCGCATGATATTTTGTCTGCATACAAATAATAAATGTTCCGGTTCCCGGGGCTCGTTCATATCAGATACAATTATTTGTTCTGGTAAATTCTGCTGTGTCCATTTTGTTTCCGGTTTTAATGAACTATTCGAAATACTGCCAATAATAAATTGAAATTGAAGTGAAATGTTAATAAATCAATTACAAAAAAAATAACCTGCAGGTCCGCAAATGGAGTGCGGAGTGAATTATTATACTTGCAGTTGTATTTTTTATCTCCCATAAAAATAACAAATTATGCTGAATGAACTTCTACTTTTCCTGCGCTACTTCCCCGAGAACATGACCTTTGAGATAGGCGATTTTGCACTCAGCGGCATAAGGTACCGCCACAGCAACAACTTTCCATGGAAAGGGCGCAAATCCCATGACCAGTATATGGCCGCATTGGGAGAAAAAGAGACCATTGAAGCCTATCGGGAATTCCTTCGCTGGAACCGTGCGTGGACTCTTGAAAAGATCCATATCCGGTTCTCATGGGCACTGGTCTTTCTGGTGATTTCCTATGTACTGTTTATCCCCATTATATTCATCCTGGCACTGCAGGTTCTGCTGCCAGCAGCCGTGTTCCTTGTAATCAGCTTCGGAAGCTACATCACACATCTATTGTTATGCAAGAAAGCTGCAAAACTCCATTTTGAGATGATCTTCGTAAGGATGTTAATTGAATCAGTAATGGAATCCATCACTGATTCCCCTGATTGAGCACTGCTAGTCCCTCTTGCATTATCATCCGAAACACCCAATAATTCTGCGTAATGCGTCCAAGTCAATTTTCCAGTCACTGACTGGAAAATCTGATACTTCAAGTAAAATTGCCTCATTAAGTATATGTTACTCTTGCTGAAACCTTTTCCAAATCTAGATTTTAAGTCTTTTGATAAATTTGTCAATAATGAACTGCCATACTCAGCCTTCTCATTTCCTTGTTGCTCATATTCAACAATGTATTTGCCAATTTCCCAATTTGCTCTCAACAACTCATTATTAACTGCTTGAATTGCTCTTTGTCGGGCACCTTCAATTGTACTCCCAATTGAATCAATCAGCTTTTGATATATCTCAATATTTTGAAGTTTCTTGTCCATAATCAATAAATCTAACCAAAAACACAAAATCAAATCTATATTGCTTAATCATCTAACTCCTCTTCGTTGACGAATATCGCAGAATTTTACAACATTCCCCCCATCAAGACATATCTCGTTCAGTTTTTTATAGCTAAACGAAAGATTTCGCAGCAGGGGTTCAGCGTTGGTAATTGTGTGCTCCAGTCCGACATCATACAAGTATTTCGGGTCGTAATGAAACAGGATAAAACTTTCATTGGATATCTGTACCGGCATGTAATCACGAATCCAAATATCTGCTGTTCCATGCAGTACATCAAATGGGATTCCGATCTCTTTAAGCAAGGTTGTGAATCGAGTATAAAAACCGGGGAATCCCGACTCAAGTTTATCAGACAAGTAGAGAAAATTGGTCTGCCGGTCAGTGATCATTTTTCTTTAATAACTGGTATTTATCTTTCAGGTAATTCCCAATCGGTTTTGAAAAGTAGGTCATGAAATCCCTATCACTGATGATATCACTTTTGTGATTGTTACAGAAGTAGCATGCCAATACACAATTCTTCTCGTTGTACTTATTACCCTTGCTGTCTAGTCTTTCGAGCTCCAGGGACCTGCCTCTGAATCGTTTCGAGGATAAGACTTTTTCGTTGAACAACTCCGCTAAAACAGTTTCTTCAGTGCCGCAATAATAACAGACTCTTTTCTGTTCCCTGAACCAAAGGTAAAAGGCATATCCATTGTCTTCCGTAGGAAATTCAAAATCGACATTCCCCTTTTTATTGTTGAACAACTGCTTGGCCCGTTTAATCACTTTCCTTTCAGACTCTGTTTCATCCCACCACCTTCGAATGGTTGGAAGATCTTCTCCTAGTTCCTTTGCTATTTCCTTATACTTTTTGTTGTCAAAGAGGTGAAGTTTTAAAAAGTCCTGCTGCTTATTGTTTAGTGTTTGCATATTGGTATTTATAATAGTCTTTCTTCCATGGTGATTTCCGGTTCCAGGAGCATCCATGCAACGATTTCTTCCGTATTTCTTCCGTAATCATCTTCAATCACCAGTTTTCCCCCAAACT
>CAYOVC010000152.1:0-6731 GCA_964407305.1 uncultured Bacteroidaceae bacterium
GGATTAATGGCGATCCCCCGTTCAGTAACGATCACATCAATCAGTTCACCCGGTCCGCAAAGTGTTGTCACCCTGTCGCGGATCACAGGGATCCTGTCGCGAAAGAGCGGCACGGGCAGGATCACTGTCCTGGAGAAGAGGCAATTTTGCCATCCACCAATTCCATGAAGCAGGTATCCGTCGGAATGTGTTACCACATTTGCGTTAAAAGCTGTATCAACCTCGGTGGCACCCAGAATGGCCACGTCAACCATGCCTGCAAAGTTGCCTTTTCCGTGGTAATTATAGCTTGTAAACGGACTTGTCCATACATGTCCGGGATTCCCGGCCATTGATCGCACCCCTTCAAGGTCGAATGTTTGTCCGTCGAGAATATAATCAACCAACCCCTCCTCAAGCATTGACACCAGGTATTTATTGCTCCCTCCCCTTGCAAAACGCGCTTTGATTCCCTTTTCGACCATGATCTTCCTGAAGTATTCGCCCACCGCCAGTGATGTCCCGCCGGCGCCGCTTTGAAAAGAAAATCCGTCTTTGATAATTCCAGCTGCATCGCAAAATTTTGCAGTTAATGCTGCCAACAAAAGCCTGTCGGGGGAACGGGTGATACGGGTGGTACCGGAGATGATCTGAGAGGGATTGCCAAGTTTTTCCACCTCCACGGTATGGTCCACATTGTTGCCCTGTATCTGCCAGGGTATACATGGAAACTCAACCATGTTATCGGTTACAACGATCACCTTATCAGCGTACTGTGAATCTGCCAGTGCAAAACCAAGCAATCCGCAGGCTGAGTCGCCGTACAAGCCGTTCGCATTTCCAAACGGATCTGCTGTCGACGCGCCGATTACCGCGATATCAATCTCCACTTCGCCATCCTGAACAGCCTGGTAGCGTCCTCCATGTGACCGCAGGACCCCTGTTCCTTTCATTTTTCCATCGGAAACAAACTTGCCAAGAGGGCCATTCATGCTTCCCTCGATATGATGGATCGTACCATCCTCCAGGTATTGGATCAGGTGTTCGTGGCAGGGAAATGACGCCGATGGAAACCAACGCAGTCCCTTCACCCCCAATTCATGGGCAAGATCAAAAACCATATTGGCCAGGTAATCTCCATTTCTGAAATGGTGGTGTGTAGATATGGTCATGCCATCCTTCAGTCCGGCTTTTTGCAGTGCCTCCTTCAATCCGGCAACCCGTTTATCTCCATTTGAAGGAAAACCGGCACAACTGGGAATTACGGGAGCATATTTTCTTCCCTGCGGAACATGCTTGCCAATACCTTTATAGGGAATGGCATCTGTACCGTTGATTTTAACAGGAATTTTTCTGCCTGCAACATTTTCGATCAATTCCATAATGATGGATTTTATATCATATCGTACTTTTGAGCCAGCACCATTGTTCTTTCTGCGCGTTTCACAACCGGGGGATCAATCATTTTAGATCCCAGGGAGACTACACCAAGCCCTTTTTCCCTTGCCTCATTGAATGCTTCGATGATCTGTTTGGCCCTTTCAACCTCTTTTTCAGAGGGTCTGAAACCTTCGTGGATCACACTGATCTGTCCGGGATGAATACATCCCATTCCTTCAAATCCCAGGGCAGATGAATGTCTTACATTTTCGAGCAGCCCTTCCATGTCATCAACATCAGCGTATACGGAATCGATGGGCTGTATTTTCGCCGCCTTGCAGGCATTTACGATCCTTGTCCTGGCAAACAGTGATTCCAATCCCTCGCGGGTCCTTTGCACCCCAAGATCTGCTGTGAAATCTTCCAGGCCAATAGCCATTGCCACTATACGTTCTGAGGCTGAGGCGATCTGGAATGCATTCTCAACACCCAGGGCACTCTCAATAATGGGCATGAAATAGAGGTCCCGCTTGATTCCATGATGGTCGAGCGTTGACTGGACCACCTTTTCCACCTCCCGGATTTGCCATACCTCTTCACATTTTGGAATTAACACAAGATCAACAAAATGAGGTACCACTATGGCGGCATCTTCAAGTCCAAGTGGCAGCTGATTGATTCTCACCATGCGCTCAGCGCCATAAAAATTGACATTTCTCAGTGCATTTCTGACAAGGATTCTCGCTTCATCTTTTTTCTCAGGTGCTACTGAATCCTCCAGATCCAGGATAATGCCATCAGGTTCATGGATCCCTGCATTGATCATCATAGCCGGGTTATTGCCCGGAAGGTAGAGGCGCGACATCCGGAACCGCTCCTTTTCCGGTGACGGATGATCCGTTTTTACTTCCGGTAACAGATACTCCTTCCTGGTATTCGAAACCATTTTAACAGCAGCTTCGGTCCGGGCAGTGATAACATGTGGTAATGCCCCGCTGTCTTCCAGGCTGATTTGGGCATCCTTTATATCATAAAAACGCATGATATTTTCAATCAGCTCACGAATATGGTCACCATACATTGAGGCAACTTTACTTTGCAGATTGATATGTATGCCACCCTGCTCTGTAAGGGTAAGTTGCACTTTGCAGTCGGACCTGATATTCTCGCCGGAATTACCGGCTACAGCTGTTTTTTCCATCCATTAGAATTTTATTCAGAACATATCTACCATAAAAAACTAAGCAATATGCCGGCTGCCACGGCACTGCCAATTACACCAGCAACATTCGGTGCCATGGCATTCATCAGAAGGTGGTTGGTTGGATCCGCCTTCAGTCCGAAACTTTGCACTACACGCGCACTATCGGGGACTGCCGATACACCGGCTGCACCAATCAAAGGATTCAGCTTTTTGTCAGCAGGCGTGAACATGTTCATTACCTTGGCAAAAAAGATCCCCCCGGCAGTTGCTACCATGAACGACAGTGCGCCAAGACCAAATATAATCAACGAATCGGTTGTGAGAAAATAGTCGGCCTGTGTTGATGCCCCAACTGTAAGTCCCAACATAATAGTTACAATATCGATCAACGAGTTACGGGCAGTCTCCGCAAGTCTTTTCGTACGCGTTGACTCCTTAAGCAGGTTTCCGAAGAACAGCATACCCAATAAGGGAAGAGAACTGGGAGAGATGAATGCTGTAACAATCAGACCAATAATCGGGAACAGTATCTTCTCAGTCTGGGATACTGCACGCGGTGGTGACATCCTGATAAGTCGTTCCCTTTTGGATGTCATCAGTCGCATAATAGGAGGTTGGATAACCGGTACCAGCGCCATGTAAGAGTATGCTGCAATCGCGATCGGACCGATCAAATGTTCAGCGAGTCTGGAAGAGAGAAAGATTGCTGTCGGACCGTCGGCTCCGCCGATAATTCCAATTGCACCAGCTTCCTTGAGGGTGAATCCGAGCCACAATGCGCCCAAAAAGGTAAGAAATATGCCGACCTGTGCGGCGGCCCCGAGAAGCATAAGCCGTGGACGTGAGATCAGTGAGGAGAAGTCTGTCATTGCACCGATCCCCAGGAATATCAGTGGAGGATATACCCCCCTCATCACCCCGAAATAAAGGTAGTTCATTACGCTACCTTCCTGGTAGATACCCAGTTGAAGATTGACGCCATCACTCTGGTAGAAAGGGATGTTCCCGATAATGATCCCGACTCCAATTGGAATGAGCAACAGAGGTTCATAATCAAATTTTATGGCCAGAAAAATAAAAATCAGGCCCACAATGATCATGATAATATGTCCGGAGGTAGCATTTCGAAATCCGGTATACTTGTAGAACTGTCTGAGCCCTTCAGCAGCAGTTCGCAGCATACCTGGACCATCCTCTTCAGAAACAGTCAACTCAATTCCCTGGTCAGTTCCTGCATTTACATGTTTAATTTCTCCATGCGGAAAGATAAAAAGTCTGAGTATACTTAGAAAAGCAATAATTACAGCAACAGTTATCAATCGTCTCATCTGGTCAGATTATTTGAACAAGTACATCACCCTGCAGGACTGCATCTCCAATCTTTACCGGGATACTTTCGATCACACCTTTGCGGTCGGCTAAAACATTGTTTTCCATTTTCATCGCCTCCATGATCAGCAGGACCTGTCCCTTTTCAATAATATCGCCCGGATTCACCCTGATCTCCAGGATATTTCCCGGAAGTGGTGCAGTGATCGGATGGGCATCCCCTCTTTCCCGTTTTTCGATTTCCGGTTTTGCGGGTTCCTTTACAGGTGGAGCAATCACCCTGGGAGTCTTCGATGTTTTGGATTTTCTATGCACCTCTACCTCATAGGGTGTTCCGTTGACTTCAATACGTGCGACATTATCCTCAAGGTTGAGGATATCGACAGCGTAGTCATTTCCGTGTATTGTGAATTTAAATTGTTTCATCTTCATCTAAAGTCTGTTGAACTGGTTGCGTACAGCATATATTTTCGAGCTCCATGGGGAATATGCCTTGGAAACCTTTTTGATCGTCAGGACACCGCTTTCCTCATCATGTATTTCGGAAAGGTAAAGATGGAGGGCCATAGAAATGGCAGCAGTGGTCTCCCCTTCGATAGTCAACTTTTTGTTTTGATCCTGTTGCATCCCCTCCTTCATTCTCTTTTTTGCTGATTTGTAATAGATTAGTTTTGGCAATGCATCAAAGAGCCAGAAGAGCAGCAGCAGGCTCATAAAAACAACGAAGTATCCTACTACAGCGATAACGACGGACTGAGGTGTCAGGGCATTTTTTAAGAGTATCATCAACATCATCACAAGGGTATATTTGCATGTTTTTTCGCCGGGTTCATCTGTTTCTTGGTTGCGAGTGACTGGAGTCCGCGAATGATACGGAACCTTGTGTTCCGGGGTTCTATCACATCATCGATGTAACCATATTTTGCAGCCTCA
The DNA here is from genome assembly GCA_964407305.1 of uncultured Bacteroidaceae bacterium. Taxonomy (GTDB): domain Bacteria; phylum Bacteroidota; class Bacteroidia; order Bacteroidales; genus M55B112. The sequence goes on from CAYOVC010000152.1 coordinate 4,826, forward strand.
TATGGATGGGCGAATTTTTCATTGTACTCTGCGCTCTTCTTATCTATATATTCCTGTCTTTCATCCTGATCATCAATACTTTTAAGCGTTTTTCCTTCAAGAATTTCCACGGCTCCCTTCGCACCCATCACTGCGATTTCAGCAGTGGGCCAGGCATAGTTCAGATCACCACGCAGTTGTTTCGAACTCATTACATCATGTGCACCACCATATGACTTTCTGAGCGTAACTGTAATTTTGGGGACCGTTGCCTCTCCGTATGCAAACATGAGCTTTGCACCATGGATAATGATCCCTCCGAATTCCTGGGCGCTTCCGGGCAGAAAACCGGGTACATCAACAAATGTTACGATCGGGATATTATAACAGTCACACAACCTCACAAAACGTGCAGCCTTTCTCGATGCGTCAATATCCAAAACACCAGCCATATAATTGGGCTGGTTTGCCACAATGCCCACGGGCATTCCGTTGAATTTCGAAAAGCCAACGATAATATTCCTTGCATACTGGCTATGTATTTCCAGAAACTCTTCCCTGTCGACCAGGGCAAGGATCACATCCATCACATCATATGGTTCATTGGGATTCTCAGGGATAATCTCATTAAGCTCGTCCTCCAGCCGGTCTATCGGGTCGGCGCACTCTGTCTGTATCGGATCCTCCAGGTTATTCTGGGGAAGATAAGAGAGCAGTTTGCGTATAAGAAGGAGTCCGGCCTCTTCATTTTCGACCATAAAATGAGATACTCCTGATTTTGATGAATGCATCTGTGCCCCTCCCAGTGCTTCCGTTGAAATTACCTCTCCTGTTACCGTTTTAGTAACCTTTGGTCCGGTGACAAACATATAAGACGATTTCTCACTCATGATGATGAAATCGGTCAGTGCCGGGGAGTAAACCGCTCCCCCGGCACATGGGCCGAAAATGGCGGAGATCTGGGGGATAACACCGGAGGCGAGAATATTTCGCTGAAATATTTCTGCATATCCGGCGAGGCTCCTCACACCCTCCTGGATCCTTGCTCCACCGCTGTCGTTGATCCCAATAACAGGTGCTCCAACGGTTATCGCCTGGTCAAGGATCTTACAAATTTTATTGGCATGCGTTTCAGAGAGTGAACCACCAAAAACCGTAAAATCCTGGGCATAGACATATACCACCCTTCCGTCGATGGTGCCATGTCCGGTGACGACCCCATCGGACAGGTACACCTGATCCTCCAGTCCGAAGTCATGCGACCGGTGGGTCACGAACATATCGTACTCCTCAAAGCTCCCCTCATCAAGCAGGATCATGATACGCTCCCTGGCTGTTAACTTCCCCTTGGAGTGTTGGGCATCTATTTTATCCTGCCCGCCACCTGCTTTGGCCCTCTCTCTCAGCTCAATCAGTTTTTTAATTTTTTCCTGGCTGCTCATAAAGCGTGTTTTATTTGCTGCAAAATTCTGTTAATACACCCAGCGTCGATTTCGGATGCAAAAATCCAATCTTTAATCCCTCGGCTCCGGAACGTCCCTCCTGATCAATTAAGCGAATCCCCTTTTCTTCAGCCTCAGCCAGTGCTTTGTTTACATCTGGCACTGCAAAGGCAATATGGTGCACACCGGGTCCTTTTTTATCAATAAACTTACCAACAGGACCTTCGGGGTCTGTTGACTCCAGCAGCTCGATCTTGGTGTCTCCCAATTTAAAAAAAGCTGTTTTAACTCTCTGGTCCTTAACCTCCTCAACAGCGTAACATTCAAGTCCCAGAATATCCTCGCAATAACTAATTGCTTCCTCAAGGTCCTCAACGGCAATACCAATGTGTTCAATGTGTGTCGGTTTCATATATAATTCAATTTTTCATACAAAAATAGCTGAATAAAGATCGTGTTATATTGAAATACAGGAATAATAATCA
>CAYOVC010000153.1:0-6729 GCA_964407305.1 uncultured Bacteroidaceae bacterium
ATTCATTTCATCGTAGAAATTGCGGTTTTTGATGATATCTGTTGCCAGGTAAAGTGCGTTTCTAAATGAGGCATAGGATGCCTCCCCCTTGCCAGCCAGTTCATAGGCCGTTCCGTGGGCGGGACTTGTACGCACCACCGGTAGTCCGGCGGTGTAGTTGACCCCTTCATCCTGCGATATGGTTTTAAAGGGTATCAATCCCTGGTCATGGTACATCGCAAGTGTGCCGTCAAATTTTTTGAAGCTTCCCGATCCGAAAAATCCATCTGCCGGGAAGGGACCGAACACAAGTGTGTTGTGCCTTTTAGCCTCTTCGATGGCGGGGATAATCGCCTCCTGCTCCTCGCTGCCGATGAGTCCTTCATCACCGGCATGTGGATTAAGTCCCAGGACAGCAATTTTCGGTTTCCGGATGTTGAAATCCTTTTGCAGCGACTGGTTCAAAATGCGGATCTTGGACAGGACCCTCTGCATTGTAATATAGCTCACCAAATCGGCAATGGGAATATGTCCCGCAACAACCCCCACCCTCAGGAAATCGCTGACCATGAGCATGAGGACATCTTCGACGCCGAATAGATCCATCAGGTATTCTGTATGACCGCTATAACGGAAATGATCGCTCTGGATATTCTGTTTGTTGATCGGTCCGGTTACCAGGGCGTCAACGGCCTCATTCTTCAGGTCATTGACAGCCGTTTTAAGTGCAATGAAGGAAGACTCGCCTGCCTGTTTTGTAGACTTGCCCAGCTCAACCCTGATGTCATCGTCGATGCAGTTAATGATATTTATCCTGTTACCGGACGCCTCAGCAGCGTGCCTGATACTGTTCAGGTTCATCTCCTCCATACCGATTGCCTTTTTGTGGTAGGCCGCCACTTTCGGGGAGCCGTAGATCACCGGGGTGCATATTTCAAGAACACGGCTGTCCTCCAGCGATTTCATCATCACTTCGTAGCTGATTCCATTGATATCGCCATGCGATATACCGATCGTTATTTTTTTGCTCATGGGTTCTATTGTGATGTTTTTTGTTTGAAATAATCGAAGAGCAGCCGTGTTCCGATCCCGCTTCCCCCCTTGCCTCGGTAGTTGTCTTCAGCTTTATTGAATGCCGGTCCGGCAATGTCGAGGTGAATAAAGGGATAGTCTGTAAATTTTTCCAGGAATTTTCCGGCAGTGATTGCGCCGGCATATTTGCCGCCAATATTTTTCTGATCCGCAATGTCTGATTTCAGCAGCTCCGAGAAATCGTCCCAGAAGGGAAACTCTGCGATCCGCTCAAAAGTTCTGAAGCCCGATTCCCTGAGTTCCTTCATGCATTTTTCATTAACATTCCCCATTCCTACAATCGCATAATTACCCACTGCAGCATGGGCCGCGCCGGTGAGGGTTGAGAGCTCAATCACCAGTTCAGGATCATATTGTTTGGCGTAGCTTAGTGCGTCGGCAAGGATCATTCTCCCTTCGGCATCGGTATTCAGCACCTCAACCGTGCTTCCGTCATACATATGCACCACATCTCCGGGAACATAGGCATTGCCGTCGGGACGATTGTCTGTGGCAGGTATCAGTCCGATGACATGCACCGGAAGCTTTGCTTTTGCAATGGCAATGAACGCGCCGGCAACAGCAGCGGCCCCGCTCATGTCGCACTTCATGTAATCCATCGAATCATTGGTCGGCTTCAGACTGAGTCCGCCAGTATCATAAACAACTCCCTTGCCCACCAGTACATATGGCTTTTTGTTGACCGGCTTTTCCGGCTTCCATTCGAGTACAGAAAAGGTTGGGGGATCAACACTACCCTTGTTCACTGCCAAAAGTCCACCCATGCGGAGTGATTCGATCTTCTTTTTATTGAACACATCTACTGAGAATCCTGCCTCCTTTCCTTTGCCGGAGATCTCCCCGGCAAGCTTTTCAGCTGTGAGATACGAGAGGGGTTCATTGACCATGTCCCTTGAGAAGGCCGTGCCCTCCATGGATGCGTTCAGGAATAGAAGATCACGTTTCGTTATATCTTCGGAGATGATTGAGGCGGTTTGTATTGAAAAATTGTCGTTTCCCTTTTTTGTGAAGTATTTTTTGAAACGGTAATTGGTCAGGAAGAGCCCTTCAGCGTATGCAATCAATTCCCGGGGTGTGACGCCGCCATTTATAAGTGCAACGGTATCGGCATCAAGGTCCTTCAACTGAGTGTAAAGGGCATTCGCAGCTTTGCGAGCGATTTCGAGCTCCGTATAGGGGCCCATGTTGTTGCTCGGCGTCAGCACTTGCAGGAAGAGGATGATCTCACCATCATGGATTACTGTGACCTCCTTTTTACCTTCGATCCGCTTTTTTATGAAAGTGTGTTTCGCTCTGTCCTGGATATATTGTGTAAAATCTGTGTGTTGATTTCCGATAATGATCCTGTAGTTATACTCTTTTTCGTGATCTGTTTTTATGAATTGCATATCTTTCTTAATTATATTGTACAAAGATATAAACTTTCACACTACTCAGGCCCTTTTTGCAATTTCAAGGTTTTCCGGGGATGGAGAGCACAACAGATGTTCCACTGCCCGTTTTGCCCTGAATAGTGAGCATTCCTTTGTGGAAACATTGAAGATCATGAAGCAACATGTTGACATTCTATTATCAATTGCTTATCTTGCATAAGAAAGCATGCTATCGCATGCCCCTTACTGTTAGTCTAAATATAATCCATCTGTTATGAAAATTCCCGGAATAATTATTACTACGTTCTTTTTAGTTAACCTGGTTTCGTGCAGTAATGCCATTGATGTTGAAGCGGAAAAGCAGGCGATCATTGATGTGATAAACGCTGAAACTGAGGCATACCTGGCATTTGATTTTGAGAAGGTAATAAGTTTTTATGTGCAAGACAGCCTCAATTTCAGGCTTACAACAGGAGCCGATGACCATGTGTTCCTGGAAGGGTGGGACGAGATTGAATCCTTTTTCAGGGATGAGTTGATTGAAGGTAACCCGCATGCTCCTGCTGATACGCATGTCAATGTGTCAAAAGACGATTACAGGATCAGGGTGTATGAAAATTCTGCTTTTGTATTGTGCTCAGAAAAGTGGACCTACACCATGCCTGATAATCTAATTGAAATTATCAGCCGGCAGGTAAGATTCATGGAAAAGGTAGATGGAGAATGGAAAATTGCCTTCCTGTCATTTATCGGCACCTCCGGTTATGAGCAGGAGGAGGAGCTTGAGGAGATGGGATTTGGTTATAACAGGGTGCTATGATCCGCAGAGTTTGATTCTGAGAGAAAAAGCGTAAAGCATTCGATTACCAGGGGATAATTTACCCTGTGTTATTTGATGATTTTCACCTCCTTCGACTCACTCTGCCAGAGTCCGTGATTGGTACATGCGGCCATGGCAGTCAGGTTGAGGCTTACCGGACCGGGTACGATATAGAAATCAACTTCTGCATATCCTGCCTGGTTACCGAGCACTCCCGGAGTAAAATGGACCTCGGCCAGGAAGGTTTCCCGGTTCCAGAGTTGGATATAACTAATGTAATGGTCGGGTTGGTCGGGATGTGGGTATTCTGTCCCCATTCTCACCTTTACCCTCAGTTTTTCACCATCGCGTGCAGAGTCATTACAATGGATTACCGGGGTATGGCGGTCAAAATAATCTTTCCGCACCTCTTTCTCTTCGCTTGAAATATCAACTGCTTTAAAAACTCTGGGCATGGTTGCGTCTATTCGTTTTTATAAGGCAAAAATATGAAAATAGTTTGGATTCCTGACAATTAGTATTTTCTGTGAGAAAACAATCAAATTATATGAAGATTAAGTTTTTTTAATAGCCGGGTAGTATATTACCTGCTAACTATTGGTGTTTACTTCTGTAAGTAGTTTTTGAAATACGCCCCTTTTTTGTTAATTTTCGCATCATTTATAAATTATAAAAATCCACAGATGAACCCTTTTAATCAATTTTTCCTTGCTGTTTTTGCAATTGTTTTTCTGAACGCCTGCGGCTCAGCTGGTGAGCAGCAACCGCCAAATATCTTGTTTATCATGTCGGACGACCATGCCTACCAGGCGATCAGTGCCTACAGCGATCACTTGACGCAGACGCCCAATATTGACAGGATTGCAAGGGAGGGGATATTGTTTACCAATGCCTGTGTGACCAATTCAATCTGCGGTCCATCACGGGCGGTGATCCTTACCGGTAAGCACAGCCATATCAACGGGAAGGTTGACAACCATTTTCCGTTTGATACAACTAATGTGACCTTCCCGCAGATCCTTCAGCAAAATGGCTATCAGACGGCACTGTTCGGTAAGCTTCATTTCGGGAACAATCCAAAAGGATTTGATCAGTTCAAGATACTTCCTGGTCAGGGAAAATACTATAACCCAGATTTTATTACCAAGTACGAAGGGAGGGTTCAGATTGAGGGCTACACATCGGATATTATTACCGATATGACCATTGATTGGTTTGAGAATGAGATGGAGGATGGAAAGCCGTTCCTGATGATGTATCTGCACAAGGCACCACATAGGGAGTGGCTGCCGGCGGAGCGACATTACAGGGAGTATATCAGCAAAACTTTTCCTGAACCTCCAACATTGTTTGATGATTATGAGGGAAGGGGGACTGCAGCAAAAGAGGCAGAGATGAATCTCCTAAAGCATATGAACTGGGCCGGTGATTCCAAGATCCCGCCGGAGGTGATGGATGAAATGGGACTTGAGGAGACATGGAACTGGGATAAAAACGCTTTTCAGCGTGAAGTGGGACGTCAAAATGAAGAGCAGCGTGCCGCCTGGGATGCAGTGTATGACCCTATGGTTGAGGATTTCAGGGAGCATTACCCGGAGATGTCTCAGGAGGATCTGATGCGTTGGCGGTTCCAGCGGTATATGCAGGATTACCTGGGAACGATTGCCGCGGTTGATGAGGGTGTTGGCCGGGTGCTGGATTACCTGGAGGAGAAGGGGCTGGCCGACAACACCGTTGTTGTATATACATCCGACCAGGGATTTTACCTGGGGGAGCATGGCTGGTACGACAAGCGATTCATCTATGATGAGTCATTTAAAACACCGTTGCTGATAAAATGGCCGGGTGTGATTGAGCCGGGGTCGGTATCCGATGAGATGGTTCAGAATCTTGATTTTGCGCAGACCTTTCTTGAGATAGCGGGTATTGAAGCACCGGAAGATATGCAGGGTGAGAGCCTGATACCTTTCTTGAAGGGAAATGTATTGGGGTGGACCCGCGATGCTGTTTATTACCACTACTACGAGTATCCGAGTGTTCACATGGTAAAGCGCCATTACGGTATCGTTACCAAAGATTATAAGCTGGTCCATTTCTATTATGATGTGGATGAGTGGGAGTTGTATGACCGGCAGAACGATCCATTGGAGATGAACAACGTGTATGATGATGTTACCTATACTGTCATAAGACGCGATCTACATGCGCAGCTGGCCGGACTCAGGACACAATATGGGGATTCAGAGGAGTTGGATAAACAGTTTTTGGAAGCGTACTTAGAGCAGAGGAATTGATCGCAGGAGATACAAAAACTTGATTCATAACAGCGGATTGGTCATGTGATGGTTCATCTTTACCATAAAAAAGTCGTTAAAAGCCAAATAGATGCGGTAATACTATAAAAAAGAATTACCTTTGCATGAATTATTTGGTCAAAGAATTTGTGCATATGGAGCTTGGTTTCCTTTTAGGTAATTGGTTTCACACTGCCATTTTTTTAATCCGATAAAAAAGTTAAACAATAAACAGTATTTAAAATGGAAAATGGAAAGTTAAAATGGTATGATGGAGTAAAAGGATTTGGTTTCATCGAGACAGAGAGTGGAAAAGATATTTTCGTTCACAGGACGGGACTTGCCGATTCTCATGCGGATCTGCAGCCAGATCAGGCAGTTGAATTTGAGGTGAAAGAAGGTGAAAAGGGCTTTTTCGCGGTGAATGTCAGGGCCATCGACTGATCGGTTTTTTACCCGGAAAGTGATAATATTTAAAGGTTATTAATTAATTGGTATTTAATGGGCAGATCATCAGAATCATTTAATAAGAAAGACGTTAGAAAGAAAAAAGAGAAGAAGCGTAAGGACAAAATGGCCAAAAAGCTGGCCCGCAAGGATACAGATACAAAAAGCGGTCTGGATGATATGATCGCTTATGTGGATGAGTTTGGAAACATTACCTCGGAACCGCAAGATCCTGCTGAAAAGGAGGAGATGAATGTAGAGGATATTGAAGTGAGTATCCCGAAGAGTGATGGTACAGTGCGTAACAAGGAAAAAACAGGCGTTGTGACCAATTTTAATGATTCTAAGGGCTATGGTTTTATCAGGGATGCAGAAACCAGGGAGAGTATCTTTGTTCATATCAACAACACACTGGAAGATATTGCCGAGGGCAATAAGGTGAGTTTTGAGACCGAAAAGGGTCAGAAGGGTCTTGCTGCAGTAAATGTAAAGGTGATTCGATAGATTTTTGGTCCCGGCCAGAACCGGTTTTATTCAAAGCGAAAAATCCTTTAATTTTCCAGATCTGTTTTGATAATCCCCAAACAACTGTTATATTTGCAGCCGCAAACAAAAAGAAGGCGTTTCGCAAATGGCGTTAAGTCTGGTACAGTGGAAGCCTCTTACAACATATTGCGGGGTGGAGCAGTTGGTAGCTCGTTGGGCTCATAACCCAAAGGTCGTA
>CAYOVC010000154.1:0-2890 GCA_964407305.1 uncultured Bacteroidaceae bacterium
AAAGGTGGGGTTCAGGAGGATCGAACTGGTGAGAAATGAAGGGGTATGGGATGGGCCGCATGGTGATATCTCCAGTGGTCCAGGTAGTTGGTTACACCCGGGAAGTTTAGCGGCAGCGCAGCTTGTGGTAAACGGACGGAAGATCTTTGTGAAGGGTGCCGGCTTGACTGCCCCCGAAATCTTTACCGGGAACATCACGGAGGAGCGGTACGAGAAGCTGACGGATCTTGCCGTGGGAGCGAACCTGAACCTGCTCAGGGTGTGGGGCGGAACGGGTATCAACAAGGAGGCTTTTTATGAGCAGTGCGACAGGAAGGGACTGCTGGTCTGGCAGGAGTTTCCGCTGGTACACAATAACTACCGGTCAACACCCGCCTTCATGGCGCTACTCGAGAGGGAGTCGGAATCGATTATCAGGCGACTCCGCGATCACCCGTCGCTTGCCATCTGGTCGGGCGGCAGCGAGCTGTTCCGTGCCCCCGGCGGACCAACCGGTCAGTCGCTCGCACTCCGGCTCCTCAACAGCCAGTGCCTGAGGCTCGATCCGCAGACACCCTTTATCAACACATCACCACTGGAGGGGATGGCTGCCGGACCGGCATTTTTCAGGGATCCGGTGAACGGCGAAGAGGTTTACGAACAGATGGCGGGGAGCCGATCCACCGCCTATACGGAATTCGGGGTACCGGCCCCCGCACCTGTAGAGGTGCTGAAGAAAATTATTCCGGGAAAGGACCTCTGGCCCCCGGTGGCCGGGACCTCCTGGGAATCGCACCACGCCTTCAACGCCGGCGGCAACCCCGATGCATGGCTGATGCAGGGAACCATCGAAGAGTATTTCGGTGTGTCGGGCGACCTAAAAAAACTTGTGGAGGGCGGACAGCTGCTCCAGGCGGAGGGGTACAAAGCGATCTACGAGGAGGCCCGCCGGCAGAAGCCCTTTACCGGTATGGCTGTGGCCCGCTTTTTCAACGAACCCTGGCCCGCTGCCGCAGGAACCAGCATCATCAGCTGGCCCGATATCCCCAAACCGGCCTATAACGCGGTCCGCAATGCCTGTCGCCCCGCCATGGCAAGCGCAAGGATCAAAAAACTCAGGTGGCAAAAGGGGGAGCTGTTTGAAGCCGACCTGTACTTTCTGAACGACTCCCCGGAGCCAGTTGCACAGGGCAGCCTCGTTGTTCAGCTGGTGGCCGGGAACAGGGTGCTCACAGTGATGCACTGGGATCATGACGCGGTTGATCCGAACATGAACCTTTTGGGACCAACGGTGCGGACCGTGCTGCCAGACTGGGACACCGACCGGTTTACCCTGCGACTTATGGTAACGGGCCGGACAGAATACAATTCGGAATATTTATTGCTATTTGATCGGTAGCTGATCCGGGCCGGACGGAATACAATTCGGAATATTTATTGCTGTACGACCGGTAACGGATCATCGCAACGCGACGAACAGATTATAATTCGGTATATCTATTGTTGTTCGGCGCCTTATATTACGGCCCCACTTTCACCGGCAAAAATCCTTGAATACTTTGTTGCTCTTTTGCCTGTCGCATGAAGCCAGGTGAATAGAAAGGTACCTGGAAGCATGCCGAAAAGATACAGATATCCCGGAGAGCCACATTGATAACGGTAGTAGCTATTTTCTGTATATAGTTTTGCCATTGCACATTTCCGGTTCCTTTTCAAGCATTGCACCTTCTGCAGTCTACTACATCTATAACGCTTTATGAAACAAAACGTTTATACTTCAATCGAAATACTTTTGATCACCGGTCCACAGGCATGACAGAAAAAAAATACTATCTTTCCCGCTTGAAAAACCTATAATTATGTTTGAAGCGCTCTCCGGAATCGACGATATCCGCCTGAATTTCAGCGACGGAGGATTAATCTACATGAATATCACACTCGCCTGTATCATGTTCGGCGTGGCTCTCGAAATCAGGGTGGAGAATTTTCGCCGCCTGCTGAAAAACCCCAAATCGGCCCTGCTGGGGATCCTCTCACAGTTCCTGCTGCTACCTGCTCTCACCTTTGTCCTGGTGATCCTGCTGAACCCTCCGCCCTCCGTCGCCATGGGTATGATCCTCATCTCCGCCTGTCCGGGTGGAAACATCTCGAACTTCATCTCCGCCCTGGCGAAAGCCAACATCGAACTCTCGGTGAGCCTCACAGCCTTCGCCACCCTCGTTGCATCGTTCCTCACCCCGATCAACTTCGCCTTCTGGGGCGGACGCTATGTGCAGTATTACCAGCGGGGCGGCGATTTCCACATCCCGATAGAGATCGATTTCCTTGAAATGGCCAAAATTGTCTTCATCCTCCTCGGACTGCCGCTTCTGCTCGGGATGCTTTTCGCCCATTACTTTCCCCGGATCGCCAAAAAATACCTGAAGGAGGTGAAGATCGTCTCGATCTTTCTCTACATGACCTTCATCATAGGAGCGCTCTGGGCCAACCTCGAATACATTCCCGGGTACGTCCTGCCCATCGGTGTCGTCGTGCTATTCCTCAACTTGCAAACGCTCTTCACCGGTTATCTCGTGGGAACGCTTGCCCGCACCACCATCCCGGATCGGCGGACGCTCAGCATTGAAACAGGGATACAGAATTCCGGACTCGCCCTGGTGCTGATCTTTAACCCGAAGCTTTTTAATGCCAACGGGGGGATGGCCTTTATGGCCGCCTGGTGGGGGATCTGGCAGATGATCAGTGGCATCGGTATCGCCGCGATCCTCGGAAGAATCAAATTCGCCGATAACGAAAAAGCCAGGTTCTTCAGGTTCCGAAAGGCTAAATGATTCATATAAGGGGATATTCATCTTTCCTGCTACAGACATTTCGCCCCGCCGGGGCCGGGGATTCTGGTCGGACTACCTGC
>CAYOVC010000154.1:2990-6717 GCA_964407305.1 uncultured Bacteroidaceae bacterium
CCTGCTACAGACATTTCGCCCCGCCGGGGCCGGGGATTCTGGTCGGACTACCTGCTACAGACATCAGGCTCCCAACGGAGCCATTTAAGCTCCGGAGGAGCGACATGTCTGTACAGGCAGCCAACATGGAACCCCAAGCTCCGGAGGAGCGAAATGTCTAACCCCGTCAGGGGTGAAATGTCTGTACAAAGGCCATACCCCCCACTCTCCACCCTCAACCCATCTAATTACTTAGAATAATTCTAAATATACTTAAATATTATTATGATTTGTATTATAACTCAAAATAATTATATATTTACTTCCTATTTTTTTTATTAATATTTTTCGATATAACTTTTATTTTTTAATCGCTTTGTTATGTCCGAAACCGTTTATGCGGTAATTGCAGGTGAGATCGCCGACAGCAGAAAAATTGTGCAGGATCACCTTGGAAAGATCCCCGACATCATCAGGGCCTCCTTCAGGGAGGTAAACCAAAAGGTTGATGCAGCCCACAGACTGGTTTATGAGATCATCCGGATGGATGAATTTTTATGTCTGACCAGCGTGCCCCATTCTGCGCTCCATTCTATGATGTTGCTTGCCAGTGATTTCAGGAGCCGCTCCTACAGGGAATTAGAGATCAGAACGGACTTGCGGCTATCGCTCGGGATCGGACCTGCCGAGCTGTTTCAGAATGAGCTGCGCGAAAGCGATGGTACTGCTTTCAGGTATGCCGATAACGGACTCCGCTCGATGAAAAGAAACCAGCGACTGGTGATTACTACCGACAACAATGCGATGAACGATGAGTTCCAGGTTGCCTGTGGATTCATGGACATCCTTATACATGACTGGTCAGATGAACAGGCTGAGGCCGTTTTTCACCGGCTCACCGGAAAAAACCAGATGGAGATCAGTGAAGAGCTGGATATATCACAACCGGCAGTGAACAGGCGACTCAAAGCGGCGCATATTGAAGCTGCTGAACTATTTATTAAACGGTACGCTGCTTTACTCTCAACATATGACCACAGTATGAATGATTGAATATGTGCATTTAATCCACACAAGATGAAAATACTACAACCTGTACTCCTTGCAACGATGATCTCCAGCGCAGTGTTCCTGCTGATCGGCTCTGCCGGAATCGAAGGACCCGCGGAGGATCCGGTGAAAATGTGTCGGTTCTATGCCTGCGAAAGCTCCGACAGGACCGCCATGGAATATTGTGAACAACAAGTGTTCACAGGTACAGCAGCAGGAAAACCTGCAGACACAGGATCCGCGATCTTTCAGCCAGCAGCCGGGGATCCATCTGCTGCACCAGCCGCGCACATCAGCCAAAGCAGCGGTTCGGCAACCAGCTACAACCTTGGCGCGGGATACCGCGGACGACCACAAAAACCACTGAAAAAAGAGATTGCCACACAGGGCAACCCCAATCATAGCAGGATCATACAATCCGTGCTGCAGCCAATCGATCTGACCATCAATCCGGCCATGATCCCGGCACCTGTATCCACAATTATCCTGACAAATTTATAAAATACCTGTTGTCGAATAAAGAGCAGTTACTGCAGGCCTCCTCAAACAAATGCACTAAGAAAACAATAGATTAACTATGAAAATCCTCACCGTACAAACAGCCGACAAGCTCCCACCGGAGGAGCAGAGAAGGGTCAACAGCATCCTGAGAATGGAATTCCAGTCAGACCATATTTTCAAGGATGTGAACGATGCAGAATATTCTGCGACGATCAGCCTGGAAGATCCGTCCGATACCGTTGAGACCATCATTAGCAACTCGGTTCAGATACCTGAATACAGCCTCACCATCATCATCCTCGATGCGGAGGCAGGCGAGATTAAGCAGATGACCGTCAGGAACGGCAAAACTGAAGAGAAGAGAACGGGTAGTTGGGAATGGAATAAATAGATGAGCGCAGCCGTAAAGAGAAGATTCCGTTAGCCAAGCAGCAACCGCACAAAAAACCGGCTACCCTTACCCGGTTCACTGTCGACAGCAATTGTTCCGTTATTCAGCTCCACGAGCTCCGAGCATAATTTCAGTCCGAAACCAAACCCCTTTTCATTGTGCGTACCTGCCGTGGAGATATGATAAGGTCCTGTAAAAAGATCTTTAAGCTCATCCGGATCAATACCTGTTCCATTGTCTGCTACCTCCAACAGTACTTCACCTGCTTCACGGTCAACGCTGGCAGCGATCCTGATCTCCCCGTCCTCGTCGGTGTACTTCACCGCATTGGCCAGCAGATTCCTGGTGATCAGCTTCACATGATCCTTGTCGGCAAACACCCTGATCCCCTCATCCACATCTACTGTAAGCCTGATCCCCTTCTCTTTCAACGGCAGCCTGTATAGCTCAGCCGTCTCCTCCACAATCTTCTCCAGTCGAAATGCAACGGCCATACCCTTCATCTCACCTGTCTGACACCTTCCCCAATAGAGCAGATTCTCCAGGAGGTTGAGCAACGACCTGGCACTATCGGCCGTTAACTTCAGCATCTCCTGCTCCTCTTCTTTGCTTAATTGTCCGCTCAGGACCAGGTCGAGCACCTGGCTGGTATACCCCACCGGACCTTTTATGTCATGACCCAGGATTGTAATAAAACGGTTCCGGATGTTGATCTCCCGCTGCATCTCTTCATTGCTCTTTCGCAAATCCTCCCTGTTCCTTACCAGCTCTTCCGATTTTTCTGTCAGCTCCCGTGTCCGCACATCAACAATATTTTCCAGGTTCTGGTTGACCCTCAGGATCTCATCCGACAAGCGCTCATTGCGATGCATCTCCCGATTAATGTGCCGCGAGAACACAACCGCATAGATCATCAGAAAAGCAAACATCGTGAAGTGAGAAACCAGTCCGGTCTCCAGCACATCAGCAACAAACAGCATGTCATTCAACGCACCGGCAACAACAAGTATGATCCCTACTGCAAAACCTTGTGCATACAGGCGTCCGCGCCGCCAGGCCTGGAAGATTGTATATAAAACAACGGCACCGGTAAGAATCACAAAATACATATAGTATGGAAACAGCGCCGTGAACAGGCTAACAGGTGATACAATAACGAAAACGATCATCATGCCACACACCCACAGGATCATCCTGAAAAGCGGCCTGGGAAAATCATTCGGAAAGACATACCGAATCATCATCACAAACAGCGGAACAAGCAAATCAAAAGTCAGGTACTCGAGCCTGAGCCTGCTGATTCCCGTGATCCAGCTGAAATGTTGCAGTCCTGTATCACTCAATATGTAAATCCGTATGGCCATCACCAGGCAGATCAGCGAGAAGAAGAGCTTGTAGAGATCCGACCGTCCCTGGAACAGTGCCATGAAATAGATTCCGATGATCAAAAATGCTCCTATCAGGAAGTAACTTCTCAGCTGGTTATCGACACGGGCCGACATGATCTGCACCGGCGTCCCGATCTCAATCTTTCCCCTCATGCCTCCCGAACGGTGCTCAAAATTGGATACATGCACCACGAGATCAAGCAACGTATCCTGCACATTAACAACGAACAACGACGGAGCATACCCGAACACCGACTGGTAGCGGTTGGTTCCGGGCAGACCGTTAAATCCCAGGTGTTTTCCGTTTACATAGTAACCCGATGCCGAGAATACCTCCCGAAAATGAAGCGCAACGGTCCCGGTATTCTCAGGCAGGATTATCTTCAGGTTATAACTTCCAAAGCCTTTGGAGGAGATC